>NZ_FUKI01000137.1 GCF_900163755.1 Crenothrix polyspora
CTAAAGGTAACGCCATGATATTAGCTAGCTTTGGCTTGGTTTAAAAAGTGTACGGTACTGAAATAAACCATAGTTTTTTCGTAAACACTCCAAGCTATAAAACCTAATAACTAAAACCTAAGCGTCAAATTTAAAAGCTTGAGTAAATTCGATACCCCTAGCATAAGCCTCGGTGCATTACCATTAGCTCATGCAAACTTTGACACAAAACTGACGCTATCTATTGATATAGATCAAAAATGTAAAATAAATACAAGCAAAATAGCGCAAATAATTTACAAAAAACCTGCCACACAGGAGAAAGTAATAAAAACCAGCATCGACACTTGTCATCACACAATTCTCCTCATAGATTTAGAACAGTTAATTAATTGATCCAAACTGAGAGCAGTGTGAACATACAAGTGTGAGTGGTGAAAAAATCCGAAATCGTGGCCACCTACAGTGTATACTGGAACATAAAGTACGGGAAAAACCATTGTAAGCAAGCACTTAACCAATAACAATGAACGAACTGCAAAACTTTAAGCTATTAGGCATCACCTTGGCCATTGGTCTGTTGATCGGTCTGGAACGCGGCTGGCATACCCGCGACAAAGGCGAAGGCATGCGCATTGCAGGGCTACGTACCCACGGCCTGATTGCCTTGCTCGGCGGCTTGTGGGGCATATTGGCGCAACAAACCGGCGTGGTGTTGATGGGCTTTGCATTTTTATCACTCACCTGTGTGTTGCTCATGGCCTATGGCAAAAGCCTCAGCAAATTTGAAAATTACAGTATCACCAGCGTCATCGCCACCCTCATCACTTTTACCTTGGGTACGCTTACTGTCTACGGCCATGCAACACTCGCCTCGTCCAGCGCCGTGGTGATTACCCTGTTGCTGGGCTTTAAACCCTTACTGCACGGCTGGATGAACAAACTGGAACAACACGAACTGGAAGCAACGTTAAAACTGTTGCTAATTTCCGTGGTGCTGTTGCCTATCCTGCCGGATCGTGGCTTTGGCCCTTGGCAAACGATTAACCCGTACCACGTTTGGTGGATGGTGGTGTTGATTGCCGGTATCTCTTATTTGGGTTATTTTGCCAACAAAATAGTCGGAAACCAGCACGGCCCCGTATTAACCGGCCTAATGGGCGGCTTGGTATCATCAACTGCTGTCACCCTAAATTTAGCTCGATTATCAAAAACCTATCCCAACATGCACAATGCCTTATCGGCAGGCATACTAACCGCATGTGCCACCATGTTTGTGCGTACGCTGGTACTGGCTTTCATTATTAATCCGATTTTGTTGATGGCACTGCTGCCTGCTTTGTCGGTAATGAGTGCGATCACTTACTTAATGGCATTTTTGTTTTGGCAAACCATGAAAGGCGGCCAAGGCAATGAGGTGGTCACGCTGGAAAACCCTTTCCAATTGGCAATGGCAATAAAATTCGGTGCATTTTTGATGGCTATCTTGTTACTATCCAAAGGTCTGAAAATTTACTTTGGTGACATGGGCACTTACTTTATCGCAGCCGCATCCGGTTTAGCCGATGTGGATCCGATTACGCTGTCCATATCACAACTTAGCAAAGAAGACTTAGCGCTCAATGTTGCAAGTCAGGCCATATTAATAGCGGTATCGGTTAATTCAGGTTTAAAAAGTATGATGGCATGGGTGATAGGCGACAAAGCCTTGGGACTAAGAGTGGGCGGCACTTTACTGTGTGCGATTATGGCAGGTTTACTGGTTATCGTGTCCGTAAACTGAAAGCCAGCATTATGCTGATTAGCCATCAGTATTTATATACTTGGAAAGGAGAGAATATGTCAAAACAACACAAAACACCGGTATCTGACAAGATTCACTACAAAGACACTTTAAAACTATTGCAAATAGAACTGGTCAAGCTGCAAAACCATATCATCAAAAACAATGACAAGATTCTCATCCTGTTTGAAGGCCGCGATGCCGGCGGTAAAGATGGCACTATCAAACGCACCGACATTCCGCACCCCTAAATAAAAATTCAGCATTTAAGCAACATATTGATATTTAATGAATTTTAGTATTTTAGACTTTCGAGTTAAAACAAGAAAAATTCATCTCTCGTTTGTTTTTTGTTAAATATAAGCTGATATAAATGACTTTGAAAATACGCCAAAAATTCAACAAGTTTATAACATACTGAAATTATTAAATTAAATTTAATCATAAAATTATGAATAGGGGTGCGGAATGTCGGCTGTTTGAAGGCCGCGATGCCGGCGGTAAAGATGGCACTATCAAACGCATTACCCAATACCTGAGTCCACGGGAAATACGGGTGGTCGCACTGGGCAAACCGTCTGACCGAGATTTAAGCTCTTGGTATTTTCAACGCTACACCCGGCATTTGCCCTGTGCGCAAGAGATGGTACTGTTCAATCGCAGCTGGTATAACCGTGCTGGCGTTGAGCCAGTCATGGGGTTTTGCACGACCGAGCAATACCATGAGTTTCTGGAAACCGTACCAGAATATGAACAAATGCTAGTGCGCTCTGGTATCAAGGTGTTGAAGTATTATTTAGACATCAGCAAACAGGAGCAGAAAGTCCGCTTGAAAGACCGTTTTCAAGATCCACTCAAGCAATGGAAGATCAGCCCGATTGATAAACAAGCCCAAAAATATTGGGAGCAATACAGTCAGGCACGTAATATTATGTTGGCAAGAACCCACACTATGCTCACACCGTGGACTGTTGTGCGGGCCGACAATAAGCAAGCTGCCCGACTCAATGTTATTAAAGATATGCTGTTCCGACTGGATTACAAGGGCAAAAAAGAAGCCTTGGTGTTACCGGATAGCGATATTGTGTTCAATTATGCGGAAAATTATTTGCTGAACGGAATGATTGCACCGTGAGTGTCTATGCAACGTGCATAAAATAAGTTGAACAACTTAAACGCCACTCCCGTTCATGCTGAGCCTGTCGAAGCATGAACTTGCTTACGTTATTTCAGGCTACTAACTTTAAACGGGACAATTGCAACTGTAGGGTGGGCAATGCTTTTCTGCCCACATAGGATTTTACCGCGCTTGGCTGGTGGGCAAAACAGCCTGCCCACCCTACGTGTCATCCTGTGTCCCGCTCTAAGTTGATAGCCTTATTTCATACACGTTTTTATAGCAACACACCCCGAAATTTTGTGAATACTTCGTGGTGTAAGTTACTGTTAATATACGGGGTTAGTGAGTTTAATCTTCATCCTGCAAACGCACCGCCAGCACATCACAATTGGCATGGTGCAAAACACCGTTAGATGTCGAACCCAGAAGCAAAGCCAGGCCATGACGGCCATGCGACCCTACGATAATCAAATCAGCATTGATTGTATTAGCAATCCTAACAATTTCTGTTTTAGGAGAGCCTATTTCAAGATAGCTATTTTGTTCCATAACATTTAACTCTTTGGCCAAATTAGCCAGTTTTGTTTTAGCGTTGTCCATTAGCACCGTCATTAATTCTAGGTTATCGGGCGGAAAACCCGCATAAACTAAATCAGCAAATGGCAAATTATCAACCACATGAATAAGACTTAATTGGCTTTGATAGGTAGTGGCAATATGCTTAGCTCTCTCTATAACCAGCTGACTTTGCTCGAAAAAATCTATAGCCAATAAAACGTGTTGATAATTTTCCATGATGGCGTTACCTCTAAACAAGTGTGTGAACAAACGGTATACTGCCTGTTGATTGCAGTGTGGTGTGGTATTTTTATTAAATGCCCTTTTTTGTATCGACTATAGCCATTACTCGTCAGCGCTTTTAGCAAGTAAAGTACATTTAGCAATATAAATCACCAGCATGGGTATGGCAAACCCCAAAACCATCTCGGTAAAAAATAACCCACCCAACTGGCTGTAATCAGCGGGAATGGCCACCGTACCCGTGACGGTATTTTTAACTTCCCGCGTCACCACAAACCACTGGTTAAGTAGCTTAGTCAATAGTTGGGACAGCGACAGCGCTAGATTAATCAATGCAGCCATAACGGCGAAATAAGTGGCCTTAAGCTGTGGTGGTGCAGAATTGGCAATCCACGCCAGCATGGGTATCATAGCAATCTGACCTAACGGTGATTCCAGCGCCGTATCCACCAAGGCAATAAAGCGGGCATCGATAAAGCTGGCGATGTGGGTTTGCGTCCATTCATGAAAACCGTAATACAAGGTTATTTCCGGAAGACTAAGTACGGTCATTACAATGGTTAAGGTAACGATGATATCAGTAATCGAGCGTTCGGCCATAAAACGGCGAAACAGGAACATACCGAATAAGGTCAACAGACTGGAGATTAAGGTTAGCTTAGACAAAAATTGCTGATCAAAGCCCAATTCGTCGATCATCCACCAGGTAGAACCCGCACCGGCTGTGGGTACAGCACGAAAAGCAAAAATGACCAGCGCCGTACCAAACAATTGCCTTTTGGCAGCGGGTGTAAGTTCAGTGGTCAAGCGGCCTAATAAAAACACCACGATAAGCAAAGACCCCATAAAAATTAGTTCTTCGTTAAAAGCTATATTACTCAGACCCATAACGGCAGCGAATAAGACAAAACCCAGGCCGCCGCCCAAAATCCAGCGATTCATTTTAGGCACTTCGCTCACTGAACGGTTAAGTTCGCGTTTAATATCTTCAAACTCGTAGCCTTTTGCAAGCAAACGCCATTCCTCGTTGGAGCGTAGGTGCGCTGCCAACAACACCCCCAATACTGAGATAACAGGAATCAATAACGCCCAACGGTATATTTGGATATAAGTTGCGGTTTGGGCGGCGGCATTCATGTTGGCAACCCCTCTAAACCAGTAAACATTGGCCAGCGCGACAATCAATGTGCCGCCGATAATCGCCACCCGCCCCAGTGTTTGCATGGTTGTATGCGCCAGACGGATTTGTTCATCAGGAATAGACTGGCCTTGCTCATCCACACGCGGTACGGCTTCCACAGTCATGGCATCGGCCACCGTATCTTGTATGACATAACCCATAGGTGCTAGCAAGCTGGCGATAACGAACCAGGTTTCTACCGACAACGAGTTAGACATGGCTTTCGGGTCGGCCAATATATTTAGCATGATTAACAGGCTGGCCGCAACCAAGGACGCACCAAGGTAAATCAACTTGGCCTTGTGCTGCCAGAGTAAATCAACCAGATGGCCAATGGGCATCTTCATGGTCCAGGGTAGCATTGCCCAAAAACCTAAGCTAGCCAGAAATTCTGCCGACAGCCCTAAGTAATCTTTAACGAAAAACGCACCGACAATACCGGTTAAGCCAGAAACCCCAGCAGCCAGATACACCATCATGGGCGGTACGTAACTTAGGCGCATCTGCCGTGCCAAATCGTAAACGTTTCGATCCAGCCATTGTTGTAGGAATAAATTAATGTTCATGTCCTTTCCGCCAATCGAGTAAGGGCTGTAATAATTGCTGTTGCGATTTTTTATCTGCGCCCGAAGTCAGCTGACCCGTGCCGTTCAGTTGTAGTCAGAGCATAGTATGTGCCAAAACGCATAATACACAAGCCTGATACCAGGGGGTGGCGTATTTGCTTATGGTATGCCCATTTATCTGACGAGTATTTGATCCATATCAAATTCAGATTATACGTATGCAAAAATTAATTCAGTCTTTAAAAGAAATAGCTTTCCTAAGCGACTAAGCCTAGCTGTAGTCAATTAACAAAAATAACAGGACGCGGCGTGTGACGATACCGGATATTTTACATTGCACAGCAACCGATTGCAGTTACCGTATAATTCAACGTTTTTGGTTTAGGAACGTGCATGAAATAACTTGAACAACTTAAACGCCACCACCGTTCGTGCTGAGCCTGTCGAAGCATGAACTTGCTCAAGTTATTTCATGCACGTTCCTTAGCTTCATTTTTTCAAATACAATTACAAAGCTACATTCAGTAATGCCTTATTATTGAGTGACGACATACAGCGTTTTCAACTTAGGACAGTTACAGCCACCGTTTGTGCTAAGCTTGTCGAAGCATGAATGGCACACGTCGACAAGCTCAGCACGAACGGTTACGCTGTAACTATTGAACTGTGAAAACGCTGTAACTTATTATTTTATTGTTGTTTATAAGGCATTCAAAAATGCAACTAAATCGCTGACTTCCTGCCTAGTGATTACATTCGGGTCAGTGCTGTGTGTAGGTGAATTAATAACCTGCATACCAAATATATTTATGTAATGTTGTACTACGTTATCCAGCGTTTTTGCTGCACCGTTATGGAAATACGGTGGTCTGCTTGCCAATCCACGTAAGGCAGGTACTCGGAATTTATTGATGTCGCTGTAAGTTTTAGTAATCAAGGCGCGGCCTGGATCGGTTGTGGTGATTTTGCAGCGAACAGATGCCGTTGTACACGCAGCTCCACTAACCGTATCGACTGAGCTGGCAGGAATAGCTTTACCCGCAATGACATTAAACTCAAAGGTATATTTAGGTAACTCTGCCACTAAGCCAGGGTTAATTTTGCTAATAAAGCTTGGTTCACTGATTCTGACGTTAAAAAAAGTTTCGCTGTCCGGCGCGTTAGCGGTTTGTACCAGATACGTACCCACGTTTTCGTGAGTGTGGCACGTTGTGCAACGACGCGGTAACGCTGGCGTAGTTGCTCGCATACCGAGATTACCATTGTTAAACACTTGTTCGCCACGGGCAATAGCCTGCCGTGTTGCATTAACATTGCCATTATTAGGCAACTGTGACCACCCCTCGTAAAGCGTAAAACCGACGGGAGCCACTGGTGATGGGGTAGATGTTGCAATGACAGGATTGGCTAAATTTGTTGGGCCGCCCAAACCCAGATTTTGATCCAGATTGCCAGCCCCTTGATCTTTAAGCTGGGCTGTATACAACGATGTCTCAAAATTAACAATGCTAGATTTTTGTGCCGCAGTGATTACAGGGCCTTCGGCATGACCTTGGGTAGCATCATTGGCCTGGTTACCAAGTGATGTAAATTGAATAAAACCTGCCGTATTGCTGATTACGGATTCACGACCATCCCACATTACCCCTTTAATAAAGCTTAGGTTAGTCGTTGGCATGGGTCTACGAAATAATGATAAGCCATTGGCTAGGCTGGCATAGCTGTAAGGGTCGCTGATATTATTATTTGTTAGGGAGAAATTGGCCGTACTGGGCATTTTAATGCCGACTCGGATATTAGCGTATTTCAACAGCATCTTATAGGCCTCACAACGGGCGTTTTGCGTAGACACATCCGCTAAAGGTGATACTGAGCCATCGTTGGGGCGAAATAATGGATCTGTTCCCTGTGTGCGTTGAAATTGCGCTTGTGCCAAAGCAGGTGTAATCGTCCAGGATGCCTGTGGTGTATGGCAATTGCCGCAGGTACGTTCATTGGTGCCCAGTGCATTAAAGAAATCGTTGTTTTCACTGACATCCAAAGCACCCGCAGGACTGTAGGTGGCCAGGATGCCTGCTGCATTTTTATAGTGTTTCAAGTTGGGTAAATTCGGTTGGTTTGGATCACCGCTAATTGGCGATACGGGGCCACTTTCATTAGGCAGGCCGCAAACAGCGGCTAAAGATGAAGAAGAATGCTGTAGCAGAAAAAATGAAATAAAAATGCCTAGCAGCTTAGTTTGACCCAAAGGTTTCATAAGTAATCCCTGATTAGTTGTTATAGATTATGTTGACAGTGCGAGTTGAGCACAAGGTGAGGAAAGCTAATACCTTGAATATGTCATCTAAAATGATGGCTTGGAAGCATATTACGTGTTGCCTATCCTGCCCACGGCGCTGCGACAAAAGTCTAGTTTATATTTGCTGAATTTCAAATTAATTTACAAAATAATTATTTTTTGACAATATTGTACTGAGCCAATTAAATATTTTCATGATTTTGGCTATAATGGTTTACTGCAGTTGCCAACACTGTTTATGACGGACATAAAATTAATCAGATAAGTTTTGGCGATATTTCCTAATTTTCTGGCTCATACTTATGTCCCAATTTCACTCTTTACGCTTGCCACCGGCATTACAATTCCTTAAAGAAAGCATTAACCCATTACGATTACTACTGCTTGTAAGTGTCCCCTTTGTTAATCCGGCGTTAGCCTGCACAACACCCACTAACAGTTTTTGTGTCGATTATTTCAAAGGCAAAACCTTGGCAGCTCCTGTGCTGTTTAGTACGACGACCAGCAGCATTAAATACAACTGGCAAAGCGGCAGCCCAGACCCGACCGTACCAGTCGACAATTTTTCAGGACGATGGCAAGGCAACTACAGTTTTACCGATGGCCAGTACATTTTTAGGGTATTGGCAGATGACGGGGTTAAGCTGAAAGTAGATGGTAAAGTTGTGATTGACGGTTGGAAAGACCAAGCCCCTACCGAATATAAGGCGACTGTGCCATTAACCGCAGGTAAGCATTTGGTAGAAGTGGAATACTACGAAGGCTATAGCGGCGCAAAATTAGAGGCCGACTGGGAACCTGTACGCAGCTGCGATGTCCCTTTGGGTAAATTTTGTGTGGCCTATTTTGATAACCCTAATCTGACCGGCAATCCACGTTTACTGACATCAGAAACCACGATTGATCATCCTTGGGGCAATGGCAGTCCCGATGCAACTGTACCCATCAATGGTTTTTCTGGGCGTTGGCAAGGTGAGTTTGATTTTACACCCGGTACTTATGCCTTCAGTGCTACAGCGGATGATGGTGTACGGCTATTCATTGATGATAAGCCTGTTATTGATGCCTGGGTTTTGCAGGGTGCAACCCGTTATGAAAGCCTACGCTGGCTCACCGGTCGGCATCGTATTACGGTTGAATATTTCGACTCTTATGGTGGGGCAGTATTAAAAGCGGGCTGGCAATGGGTTTCCAATAGCAACACGTATACGCCTATTGGTAGCAATGCCACATCGTCGATCGGTTCCAATCTGGGCGCATGGCGTGATTGGGGTACCGAACAGCCGTTTATCGACTTGTTCAAAACCTCACGTAACTGGATTACCCAAGCACCAGGGGTATGGGATACCGGCGAACAAACCAGGCTTGACCTGGATGCCAACGGCTGGGTACGCTCACTGCCTGCGGCGACCGACACCAGCGTGCAATACCGTACGGTAACTACCTTGTTGCTCAATAGCGATGCACTTAATGGCCTGCGTCCTGGCGGCGAGTATGTGGTGTTATACGACGGCGAAGGGCTTATTAATTACAGCCTGGGGGCGCGTAAAAACGACAAGCTTTCCAAACCAGGCCGCGATGTTATCAATGTTGACAAAAACAATGGCGGTGGCATTCAACTGACGCTGACCCAAACCGACCCTAACCGTACTGGCAATTATCTGCGTAATATCCGCGTGGTTTCCAGCGGGGTGGTGTGTGATGACGATCTGTTGGCTTTCTGCCTGACGGCAACTGATCCAGCCTGTAATCGGTCTGCGTGCCGTACCATGGAAGTCGCTGTTAATAATCGGCTGTTTCATCCATTGTTTCTGCGGTCTTTAGTTAACTACCGCGCCTTCCGCTTTATGGATCCTTTTAGCACCAATGTGGTAGATAGTAATCAGAAGCAATTGGTTAACTGGACTGATCGTGCAACGCCGAGCAAAGCCCGTTGGGCAGATCAGGCGGGTATCCCTGCTGAGATTGCCATTACGCTGTCTAACCAAATGAAGACCGATGCCTGGGTTAACATGCCGCATCGCGCCTCGGATGACTATATCCGTCAGTTTGCCAAGTTGACGCGTCAACAATTAAATCCGACCCGACACGTCTATGTGGAATACGCCAATGAAATCTGGAATACTGCCTTTAGTGCCGGTAGCTGGGTTGAACAACAAGCCTTAAGCCTTTGGCCAGGTGGTAGTGATTCTCCGTACACCAAGCGTACTAATTGGTATGGCAAGCGCACCGCTGAAATGTGCGATATCTGGAAAGCGGAATGGAAAGGTGAGGAAAATCGTGTTACCTGTGTGCTATCCGGCCAATCTGCGAATACCTGGACAGCCAAGGCTGCTCTGGATTGCAGTCTTTGGGCTGCGGGTAAACCCTGTCAGGCGCACGGTATAGAAGCCATCAGTATGGCTCCTTATTTTGGTAATTATCTGGGCAGCCCGACTAACGAAGCGGAAGTTACTGCTTGGACGACGGCCTCTGATGGCGGACTGGGTAAATTGTTTGCAGAACTGAGCAGCGGCGGGCAAATAAGCACGAGTCCAGCTGGCGGGGCGCTTGCACAGGCCAGTTTATGGATGCAGCAGTATGCGGATGTGGCCAGTACCCGTAAGTTAAGATTGCTTGCTTATGAGGGCGGACAACATCTTGTTGGCGTAGGTAATGTTATTAACAACGCTGCGCTAACGAATCTGTTCATAGCCGCCAACCGCGATCCGCGTATGGGTGATATGTACAGTCAGTATCTGAAAAACTGGCGCACGATTACCGGTGGCGACTTGTTTATCAATTTCTCCAGTATGGGGCAGTACGGTCGTTACGGGAGCTGGGGTGTATTGGAAAACATGACGCAAACCAGCACCCCCAAGTACGATGCGTTAATCAAACATATCAAGGCTAATCCACAATGACCCGCTTCTACCTCCACGCTTTATCAGTCCGTTGCAGCAAACAGATCATTTTATCAACCGTATTGGGTTTAACGATGGGGCAATCCGCTCTGGCGGCCTGGAATCCTGATGCCGGTTTGATTCCCTCATTAACTAAAGGCGCTACCTTATCGGCTACTTCACCGGGTTCTAATTTGGGTTGGGTGCTGGATGGCAATACCGATACCAGTTGGCAATCCGGTGCGTGCCTGCCGACAGGCTATATTGCCAGGCCGGAACTCAATCAGGTGTTAGGCGCTTGCGCTGCTGGACGCTGTGCCAGTTCCGGCTCTACTAACATGAAAGATGCGACCGATAACGATCCGTATACCGGTGCTTATATCCCGGTCAGTAATGGCACGGCCTGGATTAATGTGCCTTTGCCACAAACGCGCCCCTTGTATCAGCTCGGTGTGCGGGGCTTTGGCAACCAGCCTATTGTGTTTGAAGCGGTAACCGCCAGTGGTAACAAAATTGTCAGTACATTAACAAGCGCTGATAATTATCAATACCGGCGTTTTTCTGCACCGGCTGATCCTATTACGGCACTGCGCGTATCGTCTAAAGACAAGTTTACGCTCACTGAAATTTCCACACTGGCTGAACCGTGTTTTGAGGCGGTGACAGTGGATCTGGGTAGTGCGCAGCCGGTGGGCTGGATACAAATGAAGCATTGGTCACCTGATGCCACCGCCACCACATTATCGATCAGCGGTGATGGTCAACAGTGGACGCAGGTCGCTTCATTGATCCCCACATCACTGTCTTATCAAAGCACTCGCTTTCAGGAACAAGCTGTTCGTTATATTAAGGTACGCCATAATGTTACCGAGCGTGATTGGGCTAAAATTTATGTGTGGGATATTGCCGCTTATGATGCCAATGGGCCTTATGGGGCTGCACCGAAACCTAAGGCTAATTCGCATTCTATGGCGGAATTGCTGGGTATCAATGGTATTTGGGGGTGGGGTAATAATCCAAACGGTGCTACGTTGTATCGGCAGGTGGCCAGCCACGCGCGTAATTACCATAATTTAGGCTGGGATGTGAAGGATCCTGACCATATCCCCGATTACACAGCAATGGCCAAAGGCAAAGGTACGGAAGGCCAATGGTGGCTTAACTGGGATCTGGAGTACGGCGCTTGGGTTAAAGCGGGATTGCAAGTGGAAGCCAGTATTCAATTTACCAACCGTGATTTCCCCGTGTCGGTTTGGGATAACCCCAATCTTGCCGGCTATAACTATGGTTTCGCTTTTGTCCAGCATTTTGGGTCAACTTACGGCAATGGCCAAGTACGCGCCTTAGAGGTCGGTAATGAACCCTGGGATTATCCGGCCAGTTTTTATCGTACTGTGCTAGGGGGCATGGCCGCCGGTGTCAAAGCCGGTGATCCGGCCATGAAAGTAATGCCGGGGGCAATGCAGGCTATCAAACCGGAGGCCGCTAATGCCAGTGGCGGTAATTACATTGGCGCTCGTTTAACGCCTGTAGAAGCGGTTAATATTGATGCCCTCAACACCCATGCGTACAGCTACAGTTATGCCCCCGATGGCAAACGTATTGCTGTAATGCCGGAAAATCCTGCATCCACTATGAACGAAGTGCGTAATTTTCTACGCTTTAGAGATGTTAATCTACCCGCTATGCCGGTATATTTTACCGAATGGGGCTGGGACAGCGCGGGTGCTGGGGAAAGCTGTAATGCCAGTGAATGTGTAAGTGAACGGGCGCAGGCTTTATACGGGGTGCGTGGTGCTCTGATACTTTCGCGTCTGGGGCTGGATCGTTTAACCTGGTTTTTTTACGCCAACGATAAAAAATGCGATACGCTGTATTGCCGCAGTGGCGTTACCAGCTCTTTCAATACCGGCTTTAAACCTAAACAATCATTTCGCGCTTTTCAGTCGTTACTTAACACCTTGGGAACACGCTATTTTCTCAGTGTATTGCGTGAAGACAGTACCGCTTATGTTTACGTGTTGGGCGATAAAAATGGCAAGGCGACTCATCTGGTAGCGTGGCGACCTGTTGATGGTGATGACACCACGTTTAGCAATCTAACGTTGCCAGTGAATGCCATACCCGCCAGTGCATTATCATTATCTGGAACAACAGCAACGGGCGAATCAGTTACTTTGCCAACGGTGTTCAATGGACAGTGGACGATAAAACTGTCTTCGGTGCCTTTGGTCGTCACTTTTAAATAAAGTAACTGACTACCCGCTTTCACGATAACATGACTAAATTTTGTGAAATGTCCCTCAGTGACACAATTTTATTCTAGCTGTTGATTCTTTTGCTATTTGTGATTCCGCGCATCAAGGCGCGGAATGTCTCTGGCAATAAACAAAGCCGGATCAACTTTGGTGTTATTCAAATAAATACTCCTTCATGAAAATAATTTAATCATCCTCATCAGGAATTTGTTTGCGCTGCTCTTCCGACAGCAGCATTTGTGCCCCCATCGTGACGATTTCATCGCCTGTTGCAAAACCTGCCGCCACAAAATACGCTTCCGGTGTTACTGTATAATCGCTGACCAAGCGTCGACTGAACGTGTCTTTACCCATTTTTACATACACAAATAATTGATCTAACAACCAAATTGCCGCTGACTTTGGAATATTAACACCTGCTGTTGCTTGTTTTTTCTCCGCAATCCAGGCGACAACGCGCATCCCTGGCTTTATCATTTTACCCTGACCTTTAAAAAAATAACTCTGCCCAGGTAGCAGGCTGTCTGTTTGAGTTGTTTCTGAAATCAATTGGGCCTTGCTGGCTTTATCACGCTGTCCAGAGGTTTCAACATAAATGGTATTGCTACCGGAAACCAAAGCTTTGTCCACAGGTAAGGTAATGTGCAATAAAACATCTTGCCCTGATAAAAAACCCGCTAACTTGTTGGTATCAGGTGTTAGTGCCCATGCTGTAAGCTTACTTCCCCACGCTAACCGCGCTTCCTCTATAATGGCATTTTGCTGCAAAATATTGGTAGTGACAGCCGATTTTTCGGTTTGCCATTGCAGTTGCTGTTCTTGTAGGTTACGTTTGGCGGTTACGCCGTGTTGGTATAAATCCTGTTGACGCTGGGTATTGTGCTCTGCCTGTTTAAGCCGCGCTAAAGCGTGTTGGTTTTCGGCCAACAGCGATAAATAACGATGGCGCAATGTTAACAGCGGTTGTAGGGTCATCGCCTTACCCGTCACCGAAAACTCCGCAGCAAAACTATTGGCGCTAAGCACTGTAGAGGCTATTCCCGCTGTTACTTGTGTTTTTTCATCCAAAACAATCGTCGAA
This sequence comes from Crenothrix polyspora, assembly GCF_900163755.1. Classification (GTDB taxonomy): domain Bacteria; phylum Pseudomonadota; class Gammaproteobacteria; order Methylococcales; family Methylomonadaceae; genus Crenothrix; species Crenothrix polyspora. The sequence continues at coordinate 13,950 of NZ_FUKI01000137.1, forward strand.
TGGCTACCGCTAGCATCGCCAGCGGCTTGCTCCTCATCGTCGGCAAAAACAAGCGGTGTTAGCGCTAAACCTAAGGCCATCAACAATAAAAACAATCGTGTAAATCCCGTCATAGAAAAAAGCATGTTCCGAATAAGTCGTTTACAGTAGCGTTAAAGTATAATGCTGTCATGCAGCGAATGAACACTAAATAATCCGGCCAGATAAATTTCACAAAAACGTAACCCACAGCTTCGAGAATCCGCTATGATTGATTTACCGAAAAATCTGAAATATGCAACAACCCATGAATGGGCAAAATTAGAAGACGATAATATTGTTCGTGTCGGTATTACCGACTTTGCCCAGCAACAATTAGGTGATTTGGTTTATATTAAACTGCCAGCGGTAGGTGATGAATTAAAGGCGCAACAACATTGTGCCGTCGTAGAATCGGTTAAAACCGCTTCGGATTTGTACAGCCCTGTTTCGGGTAAAATCGTGGCGGTTAATGAATTACTTATAGATGAAGCGTATTGGGTTAATGATGAGCCGTATCAGTCTTGGTTGTTTTGTATTAAGACCGATACACCTGCCGAACTGGATAAATTAATGGATGTCGTAGCCTATCAGGCGATGATAGCTCAATAAGCGAAGGGAGATAAAGATGGCGTATCAACAAGTAAAAGGCATTAAACGCCTGATTAACGCGTGTTATTTTTCCGCCGCTGGTTACAAGGCGGTCTGGCAAAATGAAGAAGCTTTCCGACTGGAAGCGATACTGTTTGTAATCACCACGCCAATAGCGCTTTGGCTGGGGCAATCTAACATTGAAAAACTGCTGCTGATTGGCACTATGGTATTAGTTTTATTGGTTGAGCTGTTAAATTCAGCGATAGAAGCGGTGGTTGATCGCATAGGACTTGAACATCATGAATTATCAGGTCGTGCCAAAGACATAGGTTCGGCAGCGGTAACAACATCGCTAGTGTGGGCAGCAATCACCTGGGCATTGATTTTAATTAAATAAACAATTTTGAATTATTACACTAAATAAAGGAAAGAGAGCGTAAATGAGTGCATTAATCTGCGGTTCTATGGCATATGACACCATCATGGTGTTTCATGACAAATTTAAAAATCATATCTTGCCGGAAAAAGTACATATCCTGAATGTATCCTTTTTAGTGCCTAGTTTACGTCGTGAATACGGCGGTTGTGCCGGTAATATTGCTTACAATATGAAGCTACTGGGTGAGCAACCGCTTATTATGGCAACGGTTGGCCATGATTTTGAACCTTACGCACAATGGTTAGGCCAAAACAGCTTATCCAGCCAATTTATTCGTATATTAGACAACAACTACACCGGCCAAGCCTATATCACTACTGACGAAGATGGCAATCAGATTACCGCGTTCCATCCTGGTGCAATGAGTTGTTCACAACTTAATTCTGTGCCTACTGACCAAAGCATCAGCATTGGTATTGTATCGCCCGATGGTAAAGACGGAATGCAATTACATGCAGCGCAATTTGCCGAATTAGGTATTCCGTTTATTTTTGATCCTGGCCAAGGCATGCCGATGTTTGATGGCGATGAACTGCGCAAGTTTATTGATCAAGCCGCATGGGTTACAGTCAACGATTATGAATCCGAATTGATGCAAGAGCGCACCGGTTTAAGCTTGGAACAAATCGCTGGCAAGGTAGAGGCGCTGATTATTACTTTAGGCGGTAGTGGCTCTAAAATATACACCAAGGGGCAGTGTATTACTATTCCGGCCGCTAAGCCGCAACAATTGCTTGACCCTACCGGTTGCGGCGATGCGTACCGTGCAGGTTTGTTATACGGTTTAATGAACGATTTTGACTGGGAAACTACGGGGCGTATCGCCTCGTTAATGGGCGCAATTAAAATTGAACATAACGGCACACAAAACCATAGCTTTGACATGGATGACTTCCAGCAACGTTATTTCGACAATTTTGGTTCTTCATTTTAATGGCCTTATGCTAAATAATACCCAACAGCTGCTCGACATTATGGCGCGTTTACGACACCCAGATGGCGGTTGCGCCTGGGATTTAAAGCAGAGCTTTAGTAGTTTAGTGCCGTATTTAATTGAAGAAGCTTATGAGGTCGTTGATGCTATCGAACGCAACGACCTTGATGAGTTGCGTAACGAGCTGGGTGATTTACTGTTACAAGTGGTGTTTCACGCACAAATTGCCCAAGAAATGGGCGCATTTGATTTCGAACAAGTGGCGCAAGGTATTGGTGAAAAGCTAGTGCGTCGTCACCCGCATGTATTTGCCGATGCCGTTTTTAACACCGATGCCGAGCGCCACCAGGCCTGGGAACGCATTAAAACCGAAGAACGCCAACAAAAAAATACAACACTTGAAAAAGAAAGCGTATTATCAGGTGTCGCCAAACATTTGCCAGCACTGATAGAATGCAAGAAAATTCAAGATCGCGCTGCCGATCATGGCTTTGATTGGCCAGATGTATTGCCGGTATTCGATAAAGTCTTAGAAGAATTGAATGAAGTACGCGAAGCCTTTGCTTCTGGTAATCAAAAACACATTGAGGAAGAAGTCGGTGATTTGTTACTGGTAACGGTCAATCTGGCGCGCCACCTGAACCTGGACGCAGAGACGACTTTAAAGAAAAGTACCAAAAAATTCGTTAAACGCTTTCAGTACATTGAACAACAGGTAGCAGCCTCAGCGCGAACCGTAAAAGACTGCAATCTGGCCGAACTGAACGAGTATTGGAATCAAGCCAAAGTGGCATTAAAAAGCTAACCGAGAGGAGAAGTAACATGCGTCAAGATAACGGACGGGAGAGTGACAATATCGAAGATCGCCGGGGCATGAGTGCCGGTGGCAAAACGCTGGCCGGTGGCGGCTTAGGTATGGTTGCACTGGCTGTGCTTGCTCTGTTCATGGGGGTTGATCCTTCTATCGTATTAAGTACTCTTGGCAGCAATATACTGGCACCCAAACAGCAATCTCGACAAGCTGCGCCCAGCAGCCCGCAAGAAGAGAAACTGAAGAAGTTCATGTCGGTGGTGTTAGGCTCTACCGAAGATACGTGGGGTGATATATTCCAAAAATCCGGTAGCCGTTATCAGCCACCTAAATTGGTGCTATACAACGGCCAGATTGAATCTGCCTGTGGCTTTGGTGAAGCGGCAATGGGACCTTTTTACTGTCCTGGTGACCAAAAATTATATTTAGATATGCGTTTTTTCAACGAATTATCTCAACGCCATAACGCACCAGGTGATTTCGCCCAAGCCTATGTGGTTGCCCATGAAGTCGGCCATCACGTACAAAACCTATTAGGTATTGCCGAACAAGTGCAACATGCCATGCAACGTGGTAACCAAACCGCCAATAACCAATTGCAAGTCCGTATGGAATTACAAGCTGATTGTTTTGCCGGCGTGTGGGCTAATCATGCTAATCAAATGCGTAGCATCTTGGAGCCAGGTGATATTGAAGAAGCCTTGGCCGCCGCCAGTGGTGTCGGTGATGACCGTTTGCAAAAACAAGCACGCGGTTATGTTGTGCCTGAGTCATTTACCCACGGCTCGTCTGCACAACGTATGCAATGGTTTAGTATCGGCATTAAAACCGGCGATCCTAAAAAATGTGATACCTTTGGTGCAGGATAAAACCAATCATAAATTGATTGTCCACGACAAACATAAAAGCCACGGAAAACACTGTGCAGTAGCTTTTTCGTGTTTTTCGTGGACAAGAAACAGCCCAATCAATAGCCTTCATTTACCCCACTGTGACTGTTCAAACTACACCACCCAAGCTTATGCCACTGTTATTAGTGGAAGAATTGACTGTCGCATTCAACCCTCAGCAACCCGTTGTTGATGCTATCAGTTTTGCGATTTACCCAGGTGAAACCTTTGCCTTAGTGGGTGAATCCGGCTCAGGAAAATCGATCACTGCGTTGTCGGTATTGCGCTTATTACCTAACAACGCCAAGCTGTCGGCAAAAACCATTAAGCTAGCGGATGATAATTTGCTGGCCAAATCAGAATACGATCTGTGTAAAATCCGTGGTCGCCGCATCGGTTTTATCTTTCAAGATCCTATGTCATCGCTCAACCCCGTGATGACGATTGGTAGCCAAATTAGCGAGGCTATCAGCATTCATTTTATTTTATCTAAAGACGAACTGGCGGCAACAACGCTGAAATTATTGCAGCAAGTTGAAATTCCCCATCCTGAGCAACGCATTAAAGATTACCCACACCAATTATCGGGTGGTCAGCGCCAGCGCATAATGATTGCTATGGCACTGGCGGGCAAACCAGATTTATTGATTGCCGACGAGCCAACAACCTCGTTGGATGTTACCTTGCAAGCGCAAATCATGGTGTTATTAAAAAATATCCAGCACCAAACTGGTATGGCACTGTGGTTTATCAGTCACGATTTAGCACTGGTTTCAAGCATTGCTGACCGTGTTACCGTAATGCAAAAAGGTAAAATTGTTGAAACTGGCTTAACTGACGATTTCTTTAACGCCCCCCAACACCCATACACACAAAAATTATTGGCCGCGTTGCCGTCTATCCATCATGTCGGTAATAAATCCGAAAATACCGCTACTGCCGCTACGCCGTTATTACAGGTTAAAGATTTTTATTGTCATTACCCGATTCGTAAAGGACTTTTTAAACGCATCATCGATGTTGTACGCGCGGTGGATGGGGTTAGCTTTGCGATTCCACGCGGTAAAACCTTGGCCTTGGTCGGCGAATCCGGTTGTGGTAAAACCACGCTGGGTAAAAGTTTATTAAATTTAATTCCGGGCAGTACCGGCCAAGTCACTATTGATGGGATTGAGCTGCATAGTTTGAACGGCGAGGCATTGCGCCAACAACGCGCCAATATCCAAATTATTTTTCAAGATCCTTTTTCGTCAATGAATCCTAGAATGTTGGTGGGTGATATTATCAGTGAGGGCATTCGTGCTCTACAACCCAAGGTAACGCCCAGCGAACGCCAACAACGTGTGCAGCAATTACTGTTGCAAGTCGGTTTGCCAGAAGAATCTGCCCTGCGTTACCCACACGAGTTTTCCGGTGGTCAGCGCCAGCGTATTTGTATCGCACGGGCGCTAGCTGTAGAACCCAAACTCATTGTCTGTGATGAGCCTACCAGTGCGCTGGATGTGTCCATACAAACGCAAATTATTACCTTGTTAAAAAAGCTGCAACACGATAAAGGCGTTAGCTATTTGTTTATTACCCACGATCTGGCAGTAGTGGCAGAAATTGCCGATGACATTGCGGTGATGTATCAAGGCAAAATTATTGAATACGGTAGCGCGGTCAGTGTACTAAAACACCCGCAACACGCGTATACCCAAAAATTATTGGCGGCAGTTCCGGTAAAAAGAACTTCATAATTGAAAATGAGGGGGGTTACGCAATAAATTGGCTAGTCAAAAGGATTGATTAAATCCAAACCACAGAACTCGAAATCTTTGATGTTACGAGTTGCCAGCTTAAAGTTATGGGTTCGAGTTATTGCAGCAATTTGAGCATCTGGAAAACGCATAGGGCATCTAATTTCTTTTCTGTGTACCCCATGATGTCGGCATAAACCCGCGCAGACGCATTAATACTAAAAATCCATCGGCTCATGTGTGATATGTTTAAGCAAATTTAACTCAACACCGTGAGTTTCACCAAATAATTCTAATGCTATATCGCCTAGTTTTTTTTCTGAAGTAACCGTTTGTTTAAGAATTTGACGCACCTCTTCTTCCATTGAAACACCGTGTGTTGTGGCGCGAAGTCGCAACCTTGAAAACACATCTTCATCTATTCACCATTCCCGCCATTCTTCAGTAACATCACCGGAAAAATCAAAACCTGCAACTGATAGAACCAAATCTATCAATTCACAAATATCCTCACGCTGACCTGTTTCAATAAGGCTGTGCTGACACTGTGCATTCAATACATTCAGGCTCAACACCAAGGCTTTAACATGATCTAAAGCCAACGCTGGATTGGTATTGTTTTCGCTCATTGCTGTGATAAATATCTCTAACAGCCTTGCACAGTCACCAACCTGTTTTTCACTGTAATCTGCGCAGTCAGTGTTTTTAATAAAGTCAGTCATATCGTGTAATAACTTACACTTAAATGCGTCAATTTGATTTTCCATTGTGGCTTCCTTATTCACTGTATATAACTCTCGTCGATCGATAAAGCGGTAGCATTTACCTTAACAGCTCACTGTATTGAGGATTTTCCACTATTGTTACATGGTCTGTTTTGGCGATAATTTTAGATGTGACAATACCGGCCTTAAAATGCGTTATTAATTGTTCTGTTTGTGTACGCGGAATGACGGTATCGTTTTCCGCCATTAATATCAAGGTTGGCGCGGTTACTTTAGCAGCATAACGCCAAGATTCAAATTTATCGATCAATAGCCACTTTACCGGAATAAATGGATATTGCTGCGCCGCAACCTCCTGAATGCTGTTATAGGGAGTCACCAAAATAAGGCGATCAACAGCTCTTACGCTGGCTAAATGAATAGCAATACCTGTCCCTAAGCTACGGCCTATCACAGTGACACGTTGGTATTTACCGTAAAGTACATCAAACAAGGCCAGCGCATCTTCTATCAATGCTACCTCGCTGGGTTTACCGGTACTTGCGCCATAACTACGGTAATTCATTGCGTAAATACTCTGCTCAGGAAAAGCTGTTATAAGACGTGGTAGGCTACGATCAACATTCTCTGCATTACCACCAAAATAAATAACAGCTGTGTCTGAATTTTGGCGTAATTTTACACTTACTTGCACTTTGGCCTCTGTGCTAGGTAAAGTAATGTGCGTTACACCAACATTTAGTGAGCCTGGCTGTGGAAAGTAAAGCAATGCGCGCTGGAAACGATACAATCCCGCGCACAGTACACAATAAGCAATGATCAAGGTACCGAATACGATGCGTGCCATAGCGTTAAATAATCCAATGATATTTAAACAACTTGATACAATAGCGTGTGTGCAGTTACTGATTTAGTAAAAAAATCATGGTTATAAAGTTGGGTTAGCATTAGCATAACCCAACTTTTTTTCAAACCATTATGTTAGATTACGGCTAACGCCTAACCCAATCTGTTATCAATTAAGCATAAAACGCAGTGAAATATTTAGCTCGCCCGTGCCAGGTACAGCGTTTTCACAGTTCAATAGTTACAGCGTAACCGTTCGCACTGAGCTTGTCGAAGTGTGCCGTTCATGCTTCGACAAGCTCAGCACGAACGGTGGCTGTAACTGTCCTAAGTTGAAAACGCTGTAAGTATATACCGTGCCATATTATTTCTGCTTAATGTGAAAGTTATAATTGCTAAGACAAATAATTATAAACTCTGACTTTGCAAATAATCTTCGTAATTACCATTAAAGTCAACAATGCCGTTAGGCGTTAATTCAATAATTCGTGTTGCCAAAGACGACACGAACTCACGATCATGGCTGACAAACAGCAAAGTACCTGGGTAATTTTCCAGCGCGGTATTGAGCGATTCAATTGATTCCATATCAAGATGGTTAGTCGGCTCATCCAACACCATAATGTTATTTTTTTGCAGGATCAGTTTACCAAATAACATACGCCCCTGCTCACCGCCTGATAACACCTTGACCGGCTTATTAATGTCATCCGAGGTAAACAATAACCGGCCTAAAGTGCCGCGTATGGATTGGTCATCATCAGATTCTTTACGCCATTGACTCATCCATTCAATCAAGGTGATATTTTCAGCAAAGTCATCGGCGTGATCTTGTGCGTAATACCCCACTTCTGCATTTTCCGACCATTTCACTTTGCCGGTATCGGGCTTTAAATCACCGACCAGCGTGCGTAATAAGGTTGATTTACCGATACCGTTAGGACCGATAATTGCTATTTTTTCACCCACCGCGACCATCAACTTAAGATTTTTGAACAGCGGTGTTTCGCCATAACCCTTGCTCACGCCCTCAACCTCTAACGCCAAGCGAAACAATTTTTTGGTTTGATCAAAACGAATAAACGGATTTACCCGACTGGAGGGTTTAATATCATCTAACTTGATTTTTTCCAGCTGTCTTGCACGCGAGGTGGCTTGCTTAGCCTTAGAAGCATTCGCTGAAAAGCGGCTGACGAAGGTTTGCAACTCAGCCATTTGGGTTTTCTTTTTGGCATTACCGGCTAACAATTGATCGCGCACTTGCGTTGATGCCGTCATGTAATCGTCATAATTACCAGGGTAAACCCGCAATTCGCCAAAATCCATGTCGGCCATATGGGTGCAAACACTGTTCAAAAAATGCCGATCATGTGAAATAATAATCATGGTGCAATTACGGTCGTTAAGCACATCTTCCAGCCAGCGTATGGTGTTAATGTCCAGGTTGTTAGTAGGCTCATCCAACAGTAAAATATCGGGATTGGCAAACAGCGCCTGCGCCAACAATACCCGCAGTTTCCAGCCTGGTGCAACCGCACTCATCAAGCCGTAATGCTGGTCTTGTGGTATTTCCAAGCCTAACAATAACTCACCGGCTCTGGATTCTGCGGTGTAACCATCCATTTCCGCAAACTCCACCTCCAGATCAGCCACCTGCATACCTTGTGCTTCGGTCATATCCGGCAACGAATAGATACGGTCACGTTCCTTTTTGATATGCCAAAGTTCTTTATGCCCCATAATCACGGTGTCAACCACACTGAATTCTTCGTAAGCGAATTGATCCTGACGCAAAATGCCCAAGCGCTCACCTGGGGTAATGCTGATGTTACCGGCAGAGGGTTCTAGATCACCGCTCAAGATTTTCATGTAAGTCGATTTGCCACAGCCGTTGGCACCAATCAGGCCGTAGCGGTTGCCATCGCCAAATTTAACAGAGACATTTTCAAACAGGGGTTTAGCCCCAAACTGCATCGTAATGTTTGCGGAGGTTATCAAAGTGTTGTTCCGAAAGAGTAAATTAAAGGGGTGATATGAAGGCGAACAAAGTATTGAACGTTGGTTTTTAGATTGTTGGCTGTATTTTACCCTAATTAGCCTTCATTCCGTTATACAATCTCACGCTTATCGGCTATAGCTAACGTCTATTGTGGTACAGCAACGAGGTATTGTAGAAAACCAGCGAATTACTGCTATGCAGGAGTAGGTTTTATGGGGGTGACAAATATTTTGATTAGCATTGTGACGCTTTTTTAGTAATCCAGCTCATCACTCTGATTGTCGTAAACACAAAAGCTATTTGAAGCAGGTTAACTGATACGAGGCGCTTAAAATTAACCGTATTGACTAAAAAAGCCATGTTCGCTTGAGCTTGCTAAGTCTTTTATTTTATTGTACAAATTGTTTCTTTAACCGATTCATGACTAGGCTGAAAAATCTTGGTCGCAAATTTATATTGTAGCGAAAATACTCTATTATCTGGACAAAATACTGGAAATTAGGCAAAATTGCTCGCTTTATTGCGTTTACCACCCAAAATAACTCAATGGCAGCAATTTCCGTACTCAATGGCCCCAATCTAAACCTGTTAGGGTTACGTGAACCAGGTCACTACGGCGTAAAAACCCTCGCCGACATTCAACACAGTCTCGAAAAGCAAGCTAAACTGCTTAACCATCAGCTCAGCTTTCATCAAAACAATGCCGAACACGACATCGTAGAGCTGGTACACCACGCTTACACAAATGCCGTTGACTTCATTATTATCAACCCCGCTGCATTTACCCACACCAGTGTTGCTATACGTGATGCACTGCTGGCAACAAAAATACCTTTTATAGAAGTGCATTTGTCCAACGTCCACGCCCGTGAGCCGTTTAGAAAGCACTCGTATTTCTCAGATATTGCCAAAGGCGTTATTTGTGGATTAGGCGCAACCGGATATGAACTGGCCTTGCAGGCTGCACACCAGATACTAGCAGAGAGATAAAACCCCATGGATATTAGAAAAATAAAAAAACTCATCGAAATAATAGAAGAATCTGGCATTGCCGAATTGGAAGTGAAAGAAGGCGAAGAGTCAATACGCATCAGCCGTTATTCTTCCAATACCGTGATGGCCGCACCGGTTAATTATGCAGCCGCACCACAAGGCGCAGCACCGGCCATAGCGGCTGCACCGGCGGAAGAAAAAATCACCGGACACATCGTCAAATCACCCATGGTCGGCACGTTCTACCGTTCGGCTTCGCCTGGTTCCAAAACATTTGCTGAAATTGGCCAAGCAGTTAAGGCTGGCGACACCTTGTGTATCATCGAAGCCATGAAAATTCTCAACCAGATTGAAGCGGACAAAAGCGGCACAGTTACCCAAGTTTTAGTGGATAACGCCGAACCTGTCGAATACGGTCAACCTTTGTTCGTCATCGCATAACTCAACCGGTAGGGAAACGTATGTTCGACAAAATAGTAATCGCCAACCGTGGTGAAATTGCCTTGCGCATTCTTCGCGCATGCAGAGAATTGGGCGTAAAAGTAGTTGCTGTGCATTCTGAGGCCGACCGAGATTTAAAACATGTACGCCTGGCTGATGAGTCGGTGTGTATTGGCCCTGCGTCATCCATCGACAGCTACCTGAATATCCCCGCTATTATCAGCGCAGCCGAAGTCACCGATGCCGAAGCTATTCATCCGGGCTACGGATTTTTATCGGAAAATGCCGACTTTTCGGAAAAAGTTAAACAAAGCGGCTTTGTGTTCATAGGCCCCAATGCTGACACCATCCGCATGATGGGTGATAAAATCTCAGCCAAAAAAGCCATGATTGCCGCCGGTGTGCCTTGTGTGCCAGGCGACAACACGCCGTTGGGTGATGACAACAAGACTAATTTGAAACTGGCGCAGGAAATTGGCTATCCGGTTATTATTAAAGCCGCTGGTGGCGGTGGTGGTCGTGGTATGCGTACCGTGCATACTGAAGCTGCGTTAATCAATGCGATTTCTATGACTAAAGCCGAGGCTGGCAGTGCGTTTGGTAACCCGACCGTGTACATGGAAAAGTTTCTGGAAGATCCACGCCACATTGAGTTTCAGGTCATGGCTGACTCGCACGGCAATGCCATCCATTTGGGTGAACGCGATTGCTCCATGCAGCGCCGTCATCAAAAAGTGGTGGAAGAAGCGCCCGCGCCCGGCATTACCGAAGCACAACGTAAAGCCATTGGTGAACGCTGTGCCAGAGCCTGTGTTGAAATCGGCTATTTAGGTGCGGGTACTTTTGAATTTCTTTATGAAAAAGGCGAATTTTTCTTCATTGAAATGAACACCCGCGTACAAGTCGAGCATCCGGTCACCGAAATGGTCACTGGCTTTGACATTGTTAAAGAACAACTGCGTATCGCTTACGGCGAAAAATTGTCGATCACCCAGGATCAGGTCAAAATGCAAGGCCATGCGATTGAATGCCGGTTGAACGCAGAAGATCCCAAAACCTTTATGCCCTGCCCTGGCACGATTGACCAGTTCCACATGCCTGGCGGCCCTGGCATACGTTGCGAAACCCATATCTACAACGGCTACAAAGTGCCACCGTATTATGACTCCATGATCGGCAAGTTGATTGCCCACGGCGAAAACCGCCAAAGTGCTATCGCCCGTATGAATACGGCGTTGAGCGAATTGATTATCGACGGCATAAAAACCAACATCCCCTTGCAGCAAGACATTATGAATGACAGCGGTTTTGCCGCAGGTAGCCAAAATATTCATTATCTGGAAAAGAAATTGGGTATTACCTGATAGTTTGTTATGAAAAATACCCTGTAGGTTGGAGTGACACCAGGAACCCCAACATTGTGATGTACATTGGGGTTCGTTATCTCACCTCAACCTACACATCGGTCTACAACGGGATTAAATCCCACACAAAAACAGGGTGTATGCACCCTGTTGTTTTTTTAAAGACACTGTTTTCTAGGACACTATGGCCTGGCATCAACTTTCTGTTATCAGCGACGAACACACGGCGCCGGATATTGCCGATTTTTTCAGCGACTTGGGCGCAGTTTCGGTCACCTATATGGACGCTGAAGACGAACCGGTGTACGAACCGGCTATCGGTGAAACCAAAATCTGGAGCAACACCCAAGTGATTGCCCTGTACGAACTGGACGCTGATCCAAATGCTATCAAAGCCCAAGTGATCGAACACTTCCAAAGCCAGTCTTTGCTTAACTGGCAATACGACGAAATTGGCGACCAGGCCTGGGAACGCGCCTGGATGGAATTCTACAAGCCGATGAAGTTTGCCGATAAACTCTGGGTCTGCCCCACCGACCAGCAACAGCACGAGCCAAACACCGTGTGTTTGATACTCGATCCCGGTCTTGCATTTGGCACGGGCACGCACCCGACCACCGCTTTATGTTTAGAATGGTTGGCCAGTCATGATCTGACCGGAAAAACGGTAATCGACTACGGCTGTGGTTCAGGAATATTAGCGGTCGCTGCGGTGTTATTAGGCGCAAAAATTGCCCACGCGGTCGATATCGACCCCCAAGCCATCACCGCCACCGAAAGCAATGCCCTGAAAAACAATGTGCAGGACAAAATCCACTGCTATCTGCCAAACGATTTCCCTGTTATGCAAGCTGATATTGTCTTGGCCAATATACTGGCTAAGCCTTTGATAGACATGTCAGACATGATTGCCAGCTTACTGGTGTCAGGTGGCACATTGATTTTATCCGGCATTTTGCATGAACAGGCCGACGCTGTTATCAACGCCTACCAAAGCCACATCGCGCTAGAGCCATTGGTGCAACAAGAAGACTGGATCCGCTTGTCGGGTACAAAACATTAACCCTCACATATTCCAGACCAAACCATGGCGCACCCCGAACTTTACCTTAAAAAAAACGAAGATATACGCCTGCGTAAAGGCCATCTTTGGGTTTTCAGCAACGAAGTGGACAGCAAACGCTCACCGCTGGAAAGCTTTACTGCTGGTGACTTAGTACACATTATCAGCAGTGATGGCAAGAACATGGGCACAGCCTACGTCAACCCCAACACCTTGGTGTGTGCGAGGCTTTTGTCGCGTAAAGCCAATTTAAAATGTGGCATTAACTTTTTTAAAGACCGCATCGCCACCGCCTTGCAACTGCGCGAAAAACTGTTTGATAAACCCTATTACCGGCTGATTTTTGGCGAAAGTGACGGTCTGCCAGGCTTGGTGATCGACCGTTTTGGCGCTGTGTTGTCGGTACAAATTACCACCGCTGGCATCGACCAGCGCAAAGATACCCTGGTTGCCGCCTTGGTGGAATTGTTAAGCCCCGTCGCCATCGTGCTTAAAAATGACAACAGCCATCGCACCCAGGAAGGCCTGAGTCTGGAATCAGAAGTCATCTACGGCACACTGCCGGACACTGTGCTGATTGAAGAAAACGGCGCACAGTTTAAGATTGATATTCTAAACGGCCAAAAGACCGGCTGGTTTTATGATCATCGCGCCAGCCGTGCTGTGGTGGCAGGTTTTGCCAAAGGCCAACGGGTACTGGATTTATTCTCTTATACCGGCGCGTGGGGCGTTCCTGCGGCACTGGCTGGTGCTGCGGATGTGATCTGTGTCGATGGCTCGGAAGCTGCGTTGAATCTGGCTTTGGACAATGCCAAACTCAATAACACCGTGGATAATATGCAGTTTATCCGCTCAGACGTATTTGAGTTTCTCAAACAAGCGCGACTTGACAATGAGCTGTACGACATTATTATCTTAGATCCGCCTGCACTGGTTAAACGCAAAAAAGATTTTAAGCTGGGTTATGAAGCCTACCGGCGCTTAAATCATTTGGCGCTGCAAGTATTGGCCAAAAATGGCATCTTGGTGTCGGCTTCATGTTCGCATCATTTAAGCCGCGAAAACCTGCACGAATTGCTGCGTTCATCGGGCAAACATATCGACCGGCATCTGGTGTTTTTTGCCAGTGGTGGCCAGGGGCCGGATCACCCGATTGACCCTGCCGCGCCAGAAACCGAATATTTAAAGACATTTTTTTGCTCAGTCTCTTCAAGCTTATAAAGTTATTGAGGCATCGTTATGGCCACTGTAGAATATAAAAAACCCTGCGATCTTTGCGGCCAGCCTGTCGAAATTGAAGGCTTTACCCTGGTTACCGACAAAGGCGAACAACTGTTTTGTTGCGGGGGCTGCGTCAGTATTTATCGCTTACTGCACGGCAATGTGCCTGTAACAAACCCTAAATCATCATCACATAATAAAAAAGAGGATTCTTAAAACAATGAAAGCCTGTGATTCTTGTAACGGCCGTGCTGTCATCGGCAAACACCACAATAATGTCCCTGTCTGGAAAAGGGCAATTGGCATGGTGCTGGTGTATTTACCCATCGTCACCTTGCCGTTTGTGTTTATCAGCGCCTATTTAACCTATTACCACCTGATTTTAATCGGCGGCGAGAACATTAAAAAATTCTCGGATTTTTTGCCGGAACGTGCCAGCCATCGCTACACCATGAAAAACCAGATCACGATGGATGCGTCTTTTATGGCCAGTTTATCCCAGTACAGACTGTTCTGGATTTTAAACTGCACCTGGTATTGCCCCGTTAGCGTCGCGTTAATGGAATGGCATGCCTATTTGGTAAAACTGGTGGAAAACTGGTGGTGTCCGTTCACCCACGAGAAAAAAGAAGGCTATAGCAATGCCAAAATTGACAAGTCTTTCTGGCATATCTACCCCGAAGACATCGTTAAATTAAATGAAGAAGACCGCGACAACCCCATCTGGAATGACGAGCAAGATAAGTAAATCGGTCGCTCATGCACATAGGATCATATCAACTCAGCAATAGGCTGATCGTCGCGCCGATGGCTGGCATCAGTGACCGCCCGTTTCGGGCTGTGTGCAAACAGTTTGGCGCAGGCTTGGCTGTGTCCGAAATGGTTGCTTCCCATCCCGATTTGCGCCGGCATGAAAAGACCTTGTTAAGAGCCAATCATAACGGTGAAACCGGCTTACGCTCGGTGCAGATTGTCGGCACCAACCCTGAGCAAATGGCGGATGCCGCCCGATTTAACGCACAGCGCGGTGCGCATATTATTGATATTAATATGGGCTGTCCGGCTAAAAAAGTCTGTGCAGTCGCCGCAGGTTCGGCGTTGTTGCGCGATGAAGTTTTGGTGCAGCAAATTCTGGATGCGGTTGTGGGTGCGGTGGATATTCCGGTCACGTTAAAAATTCGTACCGGCTGGGACACACACAACCGTAACGCAGTGAATATAGCCAAGATCGCCAAAAACGCAGGTGTTAGCGCGTTAACGATTCATGGCCGCACCCGCGCCTGCAAATTTGAAGGCCACGCCGAATACGATACCATCACCGCCGTTAAACAAGCCGTCAACATTCCGATTATTGCCAACGGTGATATAGATAGCGCGGAAAAAGCCGTACAGGTTTTACAGGAAACCGGTGCTGATGCGATTATGATTGGCCGTGCTGCACAAGGTAATCCGTGGCTGTTTGCTGAAATCAACCATTTTATGCGCTACGGTACAGCCTTGGCCAAGCCGTCGCTGACTGATATTCATCACGTACTCGCCGATCATCTGGAAAAACTCTATAGTTTTTACGGTGCTGTGATGGGTGTTAGAATAGCCCGCAAGCACATCGGTTGGTATTTTAATCGCCTTGACAGCATCAGCCAAAGCACCAAACAATCAATCAACCAAGCGCAAACACCCACCCAACAAAGTCAGTTGGTTGCTATGGTATTTAACCATTTAACGAGTGAGATTGCCGCATAATGGAAGCATCCCAAAAAAACGCCGAAATTGTTGAAATTAAGCCCAGACGCGCCGATGACGTGCCGCTGTCTATCCATGTTAAAATCGCCATAGACCATTATTTTGCCCATCTCAATGGCTACGATGCCGTTGATTTATACGAGATAGTGATGAGCGAAGTTGAAAAACCGTTATTGGAAGCCGTGCTGGAACACACTGGGCACAATCAGACTAAAGCGGCTAAAGCTTTAGGGTTAAGCCGTAGTACGTTACGCAAAAAACTCGATCAATACCAGATTTCGTAAGGCTGTTCGCAAAAAACCACTTTTAACTAATTATCTTGGGGTACTTTAAAAATGGCAAAATCTGTGCGTGTACCTGAACAAATGCAAGATAAGTTTAATAGTATCGTAGTGCTAACTGATACATTTTGTGACCAGTATCTTAATGATGAATATAAGGAAATGGTTCGGTTAGCCGTTGCAGCACTTTGCCGGAAGCGTCCATCACCTTTATTAAAAGGCAAAGAAAACACTTGGGCTGCTGCTGTAGTACATGCGCTAGGCATGGTTAATTTTTTATTTCAATATGAAGGGTGAAAACCTCCGACTTTAGTCGGACAGATTTCATTTCAATATGAAGGGTGAAAACCTCCGACTTTAGTCGGACAGATTTCATCACTAAAAGTTAG
>NZ_FUKI01000144.1 GCF_900163755.1 Crenothrix polyspora
CCACCGTTCGTGCTGAGCTTGTCGAAGCATGAACGGCACACTTCGACAAGCTCAGTGCGAACGATTACGCTGTAACTATTGAACTGTGAAAACGCTGTATATGCTGATACTAATTGTGCAATTTGTGCTGGGTTTACTGTATGCAAATGCCGGTGAGTGGGGTATGCACAAGTATATCTTGCATGGCTTAGGCAAAAATCGGCACAGTTTTTGGGCGTATCACTGGTATGAGCACCATGCTGTGTGTGCCAAGCATGCGATGCTTGATCCAGGCTATCAAACTATTAACCTGAGTACCTGGAACACTCAAAGTAAAGAGTTGGTTGTTCTAGCTGGCATTGTCATAATGCATGTTCCTATGGGATGGTTTTACCCCATATTTGTTAGCGCGGTGTATGTCTCGTTGGCGCTGTATTATTACAAACACCGTAAAGCGCATCTTGATCCGGTGTGGGCACGCACACATTTACGCTGGCATTACGAACACCATTTAGGTAGTAATTATTCGGCAAACTGGTGTGTTACCTGGCCTTGGTGTGATTACTTGCTGGGAACGCGGGTAAAAAATACTACTGTTGAATAAATGCTTTTAAGTCTTCGCCACTTTTAACTGTGGCGCTCAATAACTACAACATAACACGTACTATGAAAGCCATACTCATGATCGCCGTCGGTAACACCGATGTTTTAAGCCTGCAAGTTATTGCAGAACCTGCCATTAGCGCCGCAACCCAGATTAAAGTAAAACTCCACGCCGCCGGTGTTAATCCTGTTGATACCAAAGTTCGGCGCAACGGCGTGTTTTATGCACAGCCTTTACCTGCGGTATTGGGCTGTGATGGCGCAGGCGTAGTGACAGAAATCGGCAGTGCGGTAGATAAATTCAGCATTGGTGATAAAGTCTGGTTTTGCAACGGCGGTTTAGGCCGAGAACAAGGCAATTACGCTGAAGTGACCGTACTGGATCAACGCTGGGCAAGCCTGATGCCAAGCAATCTATCTTTTACAGAGGCCGCCGCTTTGCCGTTGGTATTGATTACTGCCTGGGGTGCGTTGTTTGATCGTGGCGGCCTGCAAGCAGGACAAACGGTATTGATTCATGCCGGTGCCGGTGGTGTCGGTCATGTTGCCATTCAATTGGCCAAGCTGAAAGGGGCGCGGGTTATTACGACCGTCAGTTCAGACGAAAAACGGGCGTTTGTGACATCGTTAGGTGCGGATGAGGTTGTGCTGTACAAGCCCAATGGCTTTGCCGATGCGGTTAACCAATTGACGGATGGCAAAGGTGCGGATCTGGTGTTTGATACTGTCGGCGCAGCTGTTTTTAAAGAAAGTATCGCGGTGACGGCACATTTTGGTCGCTTGATAACGCTACTTGATCCAGGCGATATTAATTCAACTGAAGCCAGAATGCGTAATTTGCTGATTGGCTATGAACTGATGTTAACGCCCATGCTACGGGATTTGCACGAGGCCAGAGACAAGCATGTTGAAATTTTAAATCAGTGTGCAGCCTATATTGAACAAGGCTTATTAAGCGTGCATGTCAGCCAAATAGTGCCATTGGAGCAAGCGCAGTTAGCGCATGAGGCTATTGAAGCAGGCCACACCCAAGGTAAGATTGTCTTGGAGATTGCCTGAGTTTATTTTTAACCACCAATAAATATTAGTTGTAATAGGCAGCGATCATAGGAAGCCCCCTGCCTTGCACTTTGTACCAACCGTTCATACGCTGTTCAGCTCTACCCGATACACTAGTGATCAATTTCAGCTTGTAGGTTTATGTATAATACATCACGTCAACGCTAAATTAATGATGTAAGGATATGGCAGAAAAAACGACCAAAAAACGCAGTTCCAGGTATGGAACAAAAACAAGAGCAGGTAAATTAGCTAAGCGCGGCTCGCATTGGTTGAGAAACCTGTCGCTAGTGGCTTTACTGGGCGGTGGCGCAGGTTTAACTGTTTATATGGGCTATCTCGATCACAGTGTCCGTACCCAATTTGACGGCAAACGCTGGGCGATTCCGGCGCGGGTTTATGCCAGTCCACTGGAGCTGTATGCAGGGCAACGCCTGAGCGCCAGTGGTTTTGAAAGCTTATTAAAACGCTTGCATTATCGCGCGGATGATTTGCTGTCTACCGAGGGGACTTACGTTAAAAATGGCGCACAAATTAGCGTAAGAACCCGCGATTTTAATTTTTGGGATCAGGCGCAAAGCAGTGTCAAGATGGCCTTGAGTTTTACCGGTGACAGTATTGAAAAAATTACTGATCTAAAAAAAGCTCAGGAAATGGCGTTGGTGCGTTTGGAGCCGGTGCAAATCGGCAGTTTTTACCCTACTATTAAAGAAGATCGCGTACTCATCAAGCTAGAAGATGCACCCGCTCCTTTGATTAAAGCCCTGTTGGCTTCTGAAGACCGTGATTTTTATCACCATCACGGTGTTTCGGTGCGCGGTATTATCCGTGCAATTTGGGCCGATGTCCGCGCCGGCGGCTTAGTACAAGGTGGCAGTACCATTACACAGCAGTTGGCCAAAAACTTCTACCTGACTTCCGAACGTCGTTTGTGGCGTAAAGTGCGCGAAGTGTTAATGGCGTTGATTTTGGAATACCGTTACAGCAAAGATGAAATTTTAGCGGCGTATTTAAACGAAATTTACCTTGGCCAAGATGGGTCTAATGGTGTGCATGGTTTTGGGCTGGCCAGCGAATTTTATTACGGCAGTCCGTTAAAAGAGCTGGATCTGGATCAGCTGGTGACGCTAGTTGCCCTGGTACGCGGGCCGTCTGAATATGACCCAAGACGCTTTCCGGAACGGGCATTGCAACGACGTGATTTGGTGCTGGATGCGATGGTACAGCAAAATTATTTGACGGTTAAACAAGCAAAAGCCGCTAAAGCACAAGCCTTAAGCGTTATTCCCCGCACCCATCGTGCATCCAATCGTTATCCGGCGTTTCTGGATTTTGTGAAGCGCCAGTTAAAAGAAGATTATAAAGAGCAGGATATTACCTCCGAAGGCCTACGCATTTTCACCACACTGGATACTCAGGTTCAAGATACCTTGGAAGCTACCGTCGCCAAAAAACTGGCGCAGCTGGAAAAAATGCCTAATGCCAATCATCTGGAAGCGGCGGTGGTGGTAACACGCCGAGATAACGCGGAAATTGCTGCGATTGTGGGTGGCAAAGATGATTCTGGCCAAGGCTTTAACCGTGCGCTAGATGCGGTTAGACCCATCGGTTCGTTGATAAAGCCAGCAATTTATTTATCAGCATTGGAAAAGCCAGATAAATATACCATCACCACGCGGGTGAGTGATGCCGAGATTCACGTAAAAAATGAATCCGGCAAAGATTGGGAGCCACAAAATTACGATCACCGTGAGCATGGCCGTGTGCCCTTGCATACCGCGTTGGCAAAATCCTATAACCTGGCCACTGTGCGTGTCGGTATGGATGTGGGCATCGCCAAAATAGCCAAAACCTTAAAAAGCATGGGCGTAAGCCGCGAGTTGGAGCTGTATCCGTCTTTGCTGTTAGGTGCGTCTTCGTTAACGCCGCTTGAGGTCACGCAGATGTACCAAACTCTGGCCGGTGATGGCTTTTTTACGCCGATTAAGGGCATCCGTGCCGTGGTATCGGCAGAAGGCGAACAACTGCAAAGCTACCCGTTTGTGGTTAAACAAGTGATTGATCCTGCGGCAACTTATATTGTTAATACCATGATGCAAGGTGTCATGCGCGAGGGTACTGGAAAGGCCGCTTACGAAGTGTTTGCTAAAGATTACGGCTTGGCAGGCAAAACCGGCACTACTAATGATGCCAAAGACAGCTGGTTTGCAGGTTTTACCGGCGATTATTTGTCGGTAGTGTGGCTGGGGCGTGATGATGATAAACCTATCGCCTTATCTGGCTCAACAGGTGCGTTACCGGTGTGGGTATCGCTCATGAAGCAGATTTCAGCGCAACCCGTGCTGTTAACCCCGCCCGATAACATCGCGATGACCTGGGTTGATCCGCGTAATGGATTATTGGCCAATAAAGGCTGTGCTGGTGCTAGAGAATACCCGTATATCGCAGGTTCTGCACCCACAGCAACGTCTGGGTGTGGTGCTGCGCCAGCTGTTAAAGAAGATGATAAACAGTGGTTTGAAGATTTGTTTACTGAATAACTAAACTAGAGAATAGTAATGAAAAAAACTCATGTAGCACGATGGCTGTTTCTTGCATTAATAACGTTTAATACCGGCGTTGTGTTGGCGGGTACGGGCGGCGACGTTAAACCGGTTGTACAGTTAAAGGCGTTTTTATTGGCATCAAAATCATTGACGGCTGATTTTAAACAAGTGGCCATCAATGAAGCTGGTCACCCTACCCAAACCAGTTTCGGGGTGTTTTATTTGCAGCGGCCTGGTAAATTTCGCTGGAATTATCAAAAACCGTTTAAGCAAGAGATTGTCTCTAATGCCGGTAAAGTCTGGTTTTACGATACTGATTTAGAGCAGGTAACGGTTAAAAAAGTCGATGAATCGTTAGGTTCAACACCGGCTTTATTGTTAAGCGGCGATGTGGCGTTAGAAGATAATTACACGATGGAAGAGCA
Source organism: Crenothrix polyspora (assembly GCF_900163755.1). Lineage (GTDB taxonomy): Bacteria > Pseudomonadota > Gammaproteobacteria > Methylococcales > Methylomonadaceae > Crenothrix > Crenothrix polyspora. Next base: position 4,613 of record NZ_FUKI01000144.1, read on the forward strand.
GGGCGATGATGGCGATATGCAATGGGTAAAGCTCACGCCGAAAAGTCAGGACAGCAGTTTTAAATACGTGTTGATTGGTTTTAATAATAAAACCATCGCAGGCATGGAACTCAGTGATAATTTTGGCCAGTTGACGCGGATTTATTTTTCTAATGTCTTGCTTAATCCCCCGATAAAACCGACGTTGTTTGAGTTTGTGGCGCCTAAAGGTGTGGATGTATTTGGTGATTAAGGAGGCTATTTTGAAACAGAATTGCACATGTCTGTACATCATCATTATCACGGCACTTATCTGTGGATGCACTGCAGAACATATTTATGGCGCAGGGCAATCTTGGAAACGTGAACAGTGCTATACAATGCCCAACCAAACTGAGAGTAACGAGTGCCTAAACAAAGCAAACACCAGTTATGACGACTATAAATACAAAGCTGGCAAAATCAAGAATTAATGTGCGCTGAGGTAAGTCCTTATAGTTCATTGTTTGATGAGTTAAACAAACCACTGGCCGATAGAATGCGCCCAAGGGTGTTACAAGACTATGTTGGCCAAACACACATCTTAAAGCCTGGAAAACCCTTGTACGAGGCAATTAATTCCGGTCGCTTGCACTCGATGATTTTTTGGGGGCCACCCGGTACAGGTAAAACTACGTTAGCTCGATTAATCGCCCAGCATTCAGATGCAGAATTTATGGCGATTTCAGCGGTGTTATCCGGTGTTAAGGAGATTAGAGCGGCAGTCGCACAAGCGCAAAAATTGCAACAAGAACAACACAAACGCGCTATTTTGTTTGTTGATGAAGTCCACCGCTTTAATAAATCTCAGCAAGACGCATTTTTGCCGCATGTCGAAGATGGCACGATTTATTTTATTGGCGCAACCACCGAAAATCCCTCGTTTAGTTTAAACAATGCCTTATTGTCACGGGCGCGGGTGTATGTGCTTAATGCACTAACAGCTGATGATTTACTTAATGTGCTAAACAAAGCTTTAAGCGATGAGCACTGTGGCTTGGGGGCGTTAAATATTCAGATGTCGGCTACAGTGAAACAGCAGTTTGCCCAAGCTGCCGATGGCGATGCGCGGCGCTTGTTAAATTTATTGGAAATTGCGGTTGAATTGGCTGCCGCCAAAGGTTCAGAGACTGTTGATGATGCCTGCGCCAAAGAAGTACTGATAGGTGGCACGCGGCGTTTTGATAATCAAGGTGAAGAATTTTATAATCAGATTTCAGCGCTGCATAAATCGGTGCGTGGCAGTTCGCCAGATGCTGCATTGTACTGGTTATGCCGGATGATGGATGCCGGTTGTGATTTGGCGTATTTAGCGCGGCGTATCGTGCGCATGGCCTCTGAAGACATTGGCAACGCTGATCCTAGGGCGTTGCAAATTGCTATTAATGCCTGGGAATCGCAAGAGCGTTTAGGTAGCCCTGAAGGTGAGTTAAGCTTGGCGCAAGCGGTGCTGTATTTGGCGTGTGCGCCGAAAAGTAATGCGGTTTACACGGCTTACAATGCGGCGATGAGCCATGTTAAGCAAACCGGCAGTTTGGCTGTGCCGCTGCATTTAAGAAATGCGCCGACCAAGCTGATGAAGTCGCTGGATTATGGCACAGAATACCGTTACGCTCATAATGAACCGGAAGCCTATGCGGCCGGGGTTAATTATTTTCCAGAAGAATTAACAGGGACTCGTTATTACCAGCCAGTAGAGCGCGGCTTGGAAATTAAAATCCGCGATAAACTAAAACATTTGCACGAGTTGGATCAATGCGTTAAAAAATAAGTGCATTAAAGATAACGCATTGCAGTATTTTTTAGGGTGGATTAATTGATACGCAGCAAAGTTATACGTTATAATGCAAAGCTCATACAAGATTCTATGCCGGGATGGTGAAATTGGTAGACACGCTAGCTTCAGGTGCTAGTGAGCGCAAGCTCGTGGAGGTTCAAGTCCTCTTTCCGGTACCAAATACGCAGTAAATATTTTTTAAAAAACCCGCAAGTTTTTAACTTTGCGGGTTTTTTATTGTCTTTGAAAACTAAATGATTTTTTTACATAAAAAAATGTGCTGTAGTGAGTTTTTTGTGAATAATATTTTCTTATTGAATACACGTTTTCAGTTGCAAATCATTTTTTAAAAGTAATAAATTGCCGATAAGGCGAATCGCCTTTCCAAGTAAACGCTTCGGTGTAGTAGTGCATTAACGCCAAATAACCTAGCAAGCCTACGGTAATTACCCGATAAAATTCAGTGCCAAAAAACAATTGAGTTATGGCATTAACGACAGTATCCCCGTACGCCTGCAACACAAAAGCCAGCACGAATGAAATAACCGGCAGCACCACAAATACATGTACACCACAGCGTTCTGCATAACGATAAATGAAGTTTTTCGGTTGTGCGTGGTGCTTATTGTAATCGTGGCTTACATAAAAAACATAAGCAGTGGCATCATGCACAAAGCGTGGTACTAATATGGCTAAAAAATAATATTGCTGTACATACAAATAAAAGCTACTTAACACCAACAATACGTTCGACCACAAAAACCAGCGTCCAAACGAGGTATGTACATGGTGTTGCGCTTTAATCGTACTTACAGTCAACGCCAGACATAACAAAGTCGCTACGACCTTAAGCCAGCCGGTTTGATCAGCCGTAAGACCTTGTCGTAAAAAAATACCGATATAAACACACAGCCCCGCAGCCACACTTAGCCATAACACCACGTTATAGTCTCGATTAGGTAAGCGGCAGATGCCCCGTGCAATCCCGTGCTGCTGCTTAAGTACGTGATACACCGTCCACGAAGCCACAATCACGTAAAGCGCCCGATAGGGAATAAACAGATTACCTACAAAGTAAGCGACGCTAATAGCCAATGTCATCAAAATAACATGGCGTTTGTAATGGTTCAGGTATTCGGTATTACTGACCAACACAATTGCACTGGCAATAATATGCGGTGTACCGAACATAATTTGGAATAAAATAAAATGGTAGGGGCTACTGGGCAGATTATATTGTAAATAATCGTGCCAGAACCAGTTATCGAACAGTCTTAGTAATAAACACGCGGGAATAATTGCGTATAATCCTAGTAGCAGCTTAAATGACACAGCAACTGTGGCATGGGCACTTACTTCATGAGTTGAAATTGATTGAGCGGACATGATGGCATTTTTTATAGGTTTTATAGTTAAATGAAGCCATAAATTACACCGATTTCTGGGTTTATTTCAATAGTCTTTATTCATTTTTTTAAAATCCTATGTCCTCAGCTTTTCAATTACACCCGCGCTTGCAGCAAGATTGCATCTCTATTGGTCAGTTTCAATTGTGCCGATTATTGTTGATGAATGATAGCCAATACCCGTGGTTTATTTTAGTGCCTCAAATTGCCGGTATTTCTGAAATTTATCAGTTATCACACGCAGAGCGTATTCAACTGAGTGACGAGTCCAGTCAGCTTGCTAAACTACTTGCTACTGGTTTTAAAGCCGATAAAATGAATATCGCGGCGATTGGTAATCTGGTTCCGCAATTGCATATACATCATATTGTGCGCTATAAAAGTGATATTGCCTGGCCTGCGCCAGTGTGGGGGAAGTTTGCTGCTGTACCTTATGCAGACGCGCAGTTGTTGGCTACGGTTAATTTTATTCAAAATGAATTAAGCGGCCCTCTTACATTCAAGTCATAAGTGCAGTCGATAATAATTGGACTTGAAAAAGCGGAACTGTTAGAAGATAGGCTGCTTATGAAAAAGTCAGGCACAATGATGATGACAGCGCCCGTGATGCGGCATTAAGGTATCGGTAAATTCGCCAACCAGCTATCAATATCATTCACCGCCTTTTGTACCAACACCGCAAAACCTTGCACTGCGCCATTGGCATCCGGCGTTTGCGTTAAACGTTGCCATTGAAACTCACGCGTCGCCAGCGGTTTATTGGTGTTAGAAAACGCCGTTACCGACACGCGTATAAACACTTTGGCTTGCTTGACGCTATCAAACTGCTGTTCAAAATCCAGAAACTTAATCGATAACGGGTAACGCAAGCTTTTGCCCTGTGCTACTAACTGCTGCTTAAACAGTTCCGGCGGGGTAGCAATCCAGCGATCTAACATGTAAAAATTAACCTTGGTAGGCGATTTATACAGTAACCGGTAACGGATACGGGTATCCCAAATCCACTTTGGGGCATCGATGTCGATGTTGGGCACACTGACATTGTTGCTGCTACCGAGACCTACTGGTAAACCAAAATCGTGTACATCCGGCTGTTTGGGGGTGATTTCACAGGCAGTTACAGACAGCGCGACAAACAGGGCAAGGCTACAGCGGGTAAGTGTCATGATTATTCCTCGTAGCCAGGTTCGCCAGGCCCCGGTGTTTGTTGTTTAGGCCCTAGCAATAAGGCTTGCGGATTGTTTTCCAGCATCATGGCAATGCGTTTAACCTGTTGGCTGGTGGCTTGCAAATCGGTTAGCAAGGCGTTAAATTTAGGCAGCGTAGTTTGCGACAGCGCGTCACTGGTGCTGATACCGTTATCCATAAAATTCCCGGCTTTATTGATTACCCCGTCGGCTTTATCAACAAAACCGCCGGTTTTTTGGCTGAGCTTTTTAACTTCTTTGCTAAGGCTCTGCAAATCATTGCTGAGGGCATTGATATGCGCCAGCGTCTTGCTGCTGTCGGTTGATAGACTATCGAAATGTTTGATAGTTTTGCGGGCTTCGCTGCTAAGCTCTGGTACACCGACCAACGCAGTATCAATGCTCTTTTGTAAGGTGTTGAGTTTGTCGGTGAGATTTTTAATATTAGTCAGAATGCCGCCGATATTTTTTTCATTCTCGTCACTCAAGATGGCGCTAAAACGCATCATCAGGTGATCAGCTTTTTTGAGCAGCACATCACCGGTATCAAGCAGCTTATCGGTAATTGACGGTTTTAACGGAATACGGCTGGCGGGATTATCGCCTGGCGGCAAGCGTTCGTGGTTTTTATTGTTGTCTTCCAGTTCCAATTGCGTAAGGCCAGTCACACCTTTTAAATGCAGAGTGGCATACACGCCTTTGGACAGTAACACCTCTTTATCGACTTCAATGGCCACCAAAATAGTACCGGCATTACGGGAGTCGAACTGGATGGTGATGACTTTGCCGACCGGAATACCACGAAAATACACGGTTGATTCCGGATTTAAACCCGATACTGAGGTCTGGGTAGCCACTACATACACCGCGCGTTCGCGGTCGAGATGACCAATCCAGTAGACAGCTGCTATCGTGGCGCTTATTAACGTCAGTAAAAATAAACCGGTTACCAGTGCGTGGTTGGTTTTACCCATGTTGTGTCTCTTGATACTGAAATACCCGCTGGGCGCGGGTATTATGAAAAAATTGCTGAATAAATGGATGTTGTTGTGCCAAAATTGACTCTAATGTGCCAAACGCAATCAGCTGTTGTTCGGCCAATACCGCTATTTTAGTACACAGATCCCGTAACACGTCTAAATCGTGGGTAATGAGTACCACGGTAAAATTCAGTTCTTTGTGTAATTGCTGGAGTAAATCGACAAAATCCTGGCTGGCGATAGGATCCAGCCCTGCGGTGGGCTCGTCCAATAACAATAAATCCGGTTCCAGAATCAATGCTCTGGCCAATGCTACCCGTTTAATCATACCACCCGATAAATCCGCCGGTTTTAAGCGGGCATCCTTGGGGGTTAATCCTACCATAGCCAATTTCATAAAGACCAGCCGTTCAATCAAGTTGTCATCGGTAAGACCTAATTCGCGCAGCGGAAAGGCGATATTATCAAAAATATCCAAGGCGCTGAATAATGCGCCTTTTTGGAATAACACGCCACAGCTTTGCAGCGCGGCTTTTTTTTCTGAGACAGATGTTAGCTGTTGTAAAGACTGTCCCATCACGTAAATTTCACCTTGGCTGGGTGTGTGCAGACCGATAATTTCCCGTAGCAACGTGGTTTTGCCACAGCCGGATGCACCCACCATACCCAGTATTTCAGCTTTGTTCAGACACAGATTAATGTCTTTATGCACGATCTTGTCGGTGCCTTTGCTGGCATCACCAAAGCGTGTCCATACGTGTTCAATGCGGATGGCGTAGTTGTTGGCTTGTACGGTGTTCATGAAGGCATACCGACATTCATAAACAGAATGGCAAATACCGCATCAATCATAATCACCGAGGTAATCGCTGCAACCACTGAGTTGGTGGTTTCATTGCCCAAGCTTTCGGTATTGGGTTTGATACGAAAGCCGAAATGACAGGCGACCAGGGCAATCATCAGGCCAAACACTGCGCTTTTGCCCAGGCCAATGAAGACATTGACCAAGGGAATGGTATCAGGCAGTTTAATAAAAAACTGCTGGAAACCAATGTCCAAGCTTTGTTTGGCGGATAACATGCCGCCTAACAGCGCCGCTGCATTGGTCCAGACGGCAAGTAAAGGCATGGCGATGGTGAGCGCTGCCACTTTAGGTAGTACCAAGCGCAAGGAATGCGAGATACCCATTGCTGACAGCGCGTCCAACTCTTCGGTTACCCGCATAATACCGATTTGTGCGGTCATCGCAGAACCTGAACGCCCTGCGACCAAAATTGCGGCCAGCAAGGGGCCTAGCTCGCGGATAATGCTAAGCCCTAAAATATCGATAATATAGATTTCCGCGCCAAACATTTTCAGTTGCAGTGCCGATAAATAACTTAACACGATGCCGATCAAAAATCCGACCAAGGCAGTAATGCCGAGCGCTTTTACACCGGCATCGTAAATAGTGTTGGAAATTTCTGCCAATGGCAGGGCGCTGGGGGTGCGGATTAAATATCCCACATCCAGTACCAGTTGGCCTAGCAGCACCACACCGTTACGCAGTTGCTCAGCCGTATCGACTAACTGCTCTTGGCTGTTTTGTATAAAACGTGCCAAGGCGGTAGGTTGAGGTAGCGCGGTGAGTGACTTTTGCTGTTGCCAGCGTTCGAACAGGGCTTGATGTTCAGGTTTGATGTTTAACCGCTGCGGCAGTTTTTCGCCCCAGGCTTGCCATAAAATCAACGCGGTAGAACCATCCAGTTTGCTGATGGCGGTTAAATCCCAGTGGCAGTTGTTGTCATGGCCGTGGTCTTTAACAAGTTGCAACGGCTTTTTTGTTACAGCGATATGGCGTAAATCCCAGCAGCCACGCAGCGTGATGTGGCTCTGGCCTTGCTGGGTAGTAATGTCTACGCTGGGCGCTGTAGCAGATGATAGGGCGGGGTTCGTCATGGCGATGTTTTCGGCTTAAACGGTTGCGTGCAGTGTAGCTGATTTTACGGCGCTTGTCGGTGATAAACACGCGCTATAATTAGCTACAGCGTTTTCAACTTAGGACAGTTACAGCCACCGTTCGTGTTGAGCTTGTCGAAGCATGAANNGTCGAAGCATGAACGGCACACTTCGACAAGCTCAGTGCGAACGGTTACGCTGTAACTATTGACAAAGAGGGATGTCACGGTAGGGTAGTGAAAGATTTTGAGCTTAAAACGTTTGGGTTGCAATGTTATTTTACGGGTTTAATCGGTGAGTTTGTACATGAAAGACACGAAAGAAAGCAAAAGCATAAGTCGTGACTAAAACTATTCCCGCACCATAGAGCTATTATGATCTGAGTGATTTACTTATAAACACGCTTTTTTTTCGTGTCTTTCGTATTTTTCGTGGACAAATTTGAATCTAACTAAGGGTAACAATGGATGAGTAAATACTATATCGGCCTATCGGTAACCTACCACGATTCCGCATTGGCCATTATTGATGACAGCGGCGAGGTAGTCTTTGCTGAAGCGACCGAACGTTATTTACAGAATAAACGTGCGCTTAACTGCGAGCCTGACCAATTATTTCGGCTACCCGAATTACTGGCACAGTATTGCCCCGGTCTCACCCAGTTAGTTATTGCCAGCAACTGGCGCAAAAAACGTCCATTGTACGAAACACTGATATCCGGTTTAGGCTTGCTATCGGCGCAAGGCTTGCTGAAAAAAGGCTTTAAAAAACTGTGTTCGCCGCTGCAAAATTACCAGCTACACCACATGATGGCTTGCCAACGCAGCAGCATTGATACGACGGGTTTAAATCTGCTACGCATTATTGGCGAATATTACCCGCATGTTACGGTAGAATTTGCCGATTACGACCATCATCTCACCCACGCGGCGATGGCGTGTTATAGCAGCCCGTTTGAAGAGGCCGCGTGTGCGGTGATTGATTCTTGGGGTGAAAACGGTGCGCTGGCGTTTTATCGCTACAGCAACCGCAAGCTGGAATTAATCCACGCCACCCACGGCATGGCCACCGCCAGTTTGGGTCTGTATTACATGAAAATCACCGAACTGTGCGGTTTCGACTGGCTAAAAGGTGAAGAATGGAAGGTAATGGGCTTGGCATCTTATGGCAAGCTTAATCCGGCGTTTTACGATGTGCTGGCAGCGACCCTAACGATTGATGGCTTTGAGTGCCGCCATGTTTCAGAAAACCCATTCGAGAAGCTAGCCAAGTTAGACGATTTTAAACACCGTCAAGATGATCCTATCAGCGTAGCGGCAGATTTGGCCTATACCGGACAGCAGTTTTTTTGCGATACCGTATCGCGCTTGTTAACGTATTTACACGCCGTTACTGGCAGTGATAATTTAGCCTTAGCCGGGGGCTGTGCGCTAAACTCTTCTTATAACGGCCAAATTAATACCCGTACTCCGTTTACACAGGTACACATTCCCTCTGCACCGGCGGATGATGGCTGTGCCGTGGGCGCAGCTTATTTGGCGTTCCACCATGCACAGCCCCAGCCTAAACCCGCTAAATTATTGTCACCGTATTTGGGGTCAGAAATAGAAGATGAAACCATACAACGACTTATACGCTACAATGGCGCACTGACTGTTCAGCATTTGCCTAATAGCATTTGTCAGGCAACAGCGGTATTATTAGCACAAGGTAAGTTGGTAGCATGGGTGCAAGGCAGGGCAGAATTTGGCCCTAGGTCTTTGGGTAATCGCTCTATATTAGCTGACGCGCGTCATGCCAGTATGCAAGATCACATTAACCTAAACGTTAAATTCAGGGAAAAATTTCGGCCGTTTGCACCGTCGGTATTGCATGAACATGCCGCAGAGTACTTTGATAACTACCAAGAATCACCCTATATGGATAAAACTCTGCACATTCGTGAGACTCAACAAGCACGGGTGGCGGCGGTGTGTCATGTGGATGGTACGGGGCGGCTACAAACGGTTAAACGCGACTGGAATCCACGTTACTATGAACTTATTGAACAGTATTATTATCTTACAAGCGTGCCTATGTTGCTTAACACCAGTTTTAATGTCATGGGCAAGCCGTTAATCCATACGCTGGAAGATGCGCTTGCTGTGTTTTTAACCACCGGTTTAGATGTGCTGGTGCTTAACGACTATTTAATTACCAAACCTTATTATGAAACTACCCGACCACCCGTTTGATCCTTGCTTGCAACCGGTGTTTTCAAAGCCGGTTAGTGCATCTCTGGTTACATTGCCGGATAGTCGTGATTTGTTTTTTGGCTTGGTACACAGCAGTGAAAATACCGAGCTATTACCCGCTGCTTACCGTTATTTAAAACAGCAATGCCGTGCGGTTGAGCTGCATTGTACTGAGCCGTTTTTCAGTGTTTACCAGCAAGACAGTATTGAACAATTGGCGGTTATCACCGCAGAAACAGTCGTGGCGGATGTTGAAAGTTTAAGCCATTACACGCCGGTTATTTTAACCGAGTTGCATTATTTGCACGCGGTATCGCAGGCCGCTACCAGTCAATCGCCGCTGGCTGTGGAGGTGATGGCGGTGTATTTGCAGTTAAGCGGCAAGCGGTCTTATCGACCTGTGTTTGAGGGCTTGCTGCAAGCGTCTGGACTTGAACTGCCTGCTATCCACAGCCGCGCTTTTATCAAACAGCTGGATATTAACGACAGCGTGTTTGATTTTGCTGCCGTACAACTGGCGTTTGTGGTGCATTGCCGCGCATTTTTTCCGGAACTGTTGGGTTTTAGCTTGGCGTGTTGTAAAACCACCTTGTTTACAAGCGATGAAGATAATGTGTCTTTATGCGCGTTTATACGTGCCAGACAGCAGTTATTAGATGCACAAGTTCCTGCTATTGTTGCGTTAATTCAGCATTATCTGTCGTTGTTCCCTGAGCAGACGGCGCTATTATGGCATCGTGTGCAAACTGGTTTTTATGTGTATCAACAGCAAGTACAACGCTGCCAACAATTAGAGGTGCAGCAGATTTTAGTGTCGCCGCAGCAAGCGCTTATCACGTTATTGCAACGTATTGTGCCTGATGCGGTAGGTCATCATGGTGCTATTAAACTGGCTGGTAAGGGTTTGGATGACTGGTTTGCACAAACGCCTTTTGATGGTGATGGTTTTTTGGCTGCCCTGAGGCAATCTGCGTATATTAATAAGGCCGCGCCTGAGCGCAGTGTGTTGCTACGGCTATTTGAGTTTGGTGGGCCGATGTTTGGTGTATTAAATCAGGCAGAAAGTGAGTTATTAAAAGCCTGGGTTTTATCCGATGTGCTAACGCCGTCTGCGCCGATGCCGTACAGCAATCCATTGCCGATTACAGTGCCGCATTATGAGATTGCTATTGCCGCTGATGAGACCGATTACAATAAGCTTAATCACCGGCAATTGTATTATTATTTAGTGAATGCCGATGTGTTTCCAGGGGTGCTTGATAAGGCCAGACAGCATGTGCATGGCGTATTATGGCGGGCGCAATATCTGAATAGATTGCCGTTTAAACACTATAATCATGATGTGTTTATCGAGTATATGCACGGTGTTTATCAGGCAGAGGTGGCCAGCTATACGCCGTTGAAAGATAAGCCCAGATTGTCAAAGCACGCGTATTTATGGGGTATACAGCAGTTTTCTCCTGCTATATTAACAGATGGCTGCTGGTTGCAACACAGTAAGCAACTGACTTTGCTAGCTAATAACAGTATTGGGGATATTCTGTTCAAGATTTATGATGACGAAACCGGTAACGGCATTGCGGCGCAAAATCATCCCTTTATGTATCAGCAGTTGTTGGACAGTGTGGCGCTGACTGTACCGGCCATTAATACGCAGGCGTTTAGTGACTATACGGGTTTTATCGACAGTGCCTTTGATATTCCCGTGTATTTAATGGCGATTTCCAAGTTCCCCAGTGCATTTTTGCCGGAATTGTTGGGCTTGAATATGGCGATAGAAATCAGTGGCCTTGGCAAAGTGTATTTGCGTTTGGCGCAAGAGCTGAGATATTACGGTATTAATCCGGCTATTGTGAATGTACATATTTCCATTGATAACATGGCGACTGGGCATTCGGCTCTAGCAGTAACAGCCATACAACACTACATGGATGATGTCTTGGCCAAGCACGGTAAAAGAGCCATGCACAACCACTGGCGACGGATTTTTACCGGCTATTGTTCTTTGCAAACCGCAAGTGCGGTGTTTAAGCTGGCGCTGGTGGTTCAATATTGGCTAAAACGTAAGGACAAGGTTTTACTGGATGGCGTGGGTAATATTTCAAGTTAATGGCAACACGTCTTATTAAATAGACCTGACAGGTCTGAGTAACGTAAGGAGAGTAAAATTAAAACTATACATTACAATCCAATAAAAAAACGTATGCTGGCGCGTTTAAGTTATCTGGTGTGTTTTGTTTTACCGATCAGCACATTTTTGTTTTTGAAGTACGGTTCGCACAGTCTCTATGAAATACTGTTATGGACATTACCTTTTTGTGCGGTATTGCTGCTGGATGGGCTAAATATTAAATCTACCTGGTTTGCAGATGATGATTATCAGGGTTTTTTTTATGATGGTATCCTTTATGCGCTGTTTTTGTTACAACTGGTTAATATTGCTTTAATGCTGCACTTTGTTAGTCAATTACACTGGCAAACTTCAGCGGATGTGTTAGTCGGCATTGTTAATTTAATTGCAGTACGGTTTTTAGTGGCCACCAGTTCTGGTACGTCGGGCATTGTGGTCGCTCATGAGTTAATTCACCGGCCACAGCAGCACATGCAGTTGATGGGTCGGTTATTATTATGTACTGTGTGTTATGAACATTTTGACATCACCCATAAACGCGGACATCACCAAAACCTGTGTTTATTGGATGATATTGCCACGGCACGGCTGGGCGAAAATTTTAAAGCCTATTGGCGCAGAGTGTATTTGGGCTACTTGCGTTATGCCTGGCAGTCTGAACAACAGCGCCTGAGCTACGCCCATGTTAAGGTTAAATTACTGCACAATAAAGTTTTACACGGTTTAGTATGTGAAGCTTTACTGTTGGTTGTGATAGCTGTCGTGTTTGGCTGGTTGGCATTGGTGATGTTTATTTATCAGGCGATTGCTGCGGTACGTATATTAGAAGCGGTCAATTATTTTCAGCACTGGGGTTTATGTGAAGGCCAGTTTGGTAACAGTTACGGCTGGGTCAGCAGCTCTTGGCTGACGCGGCATATGCTGATGGGCTTGTCGCATCATATTGGTCATCATCAAGATGAAAGCAAACGTTTTTTTGAAATCAGATACTCAGATGCCGGACCAAAATTACCTTATGGCTACTTTGTTATGAATCTTTGGATTAAACTTGATAATACGTCGTACCAAAACGTAGCGCTGCGCGAGTTACAGCGTTTCCGCGATCAGGCCGTGGTCGCTGTTTAACACCTTTAACACTTAATAATAATTAAAATCTATGTCCGCAACCGATTCCAGTAACGCTTCTATTACCGCTATTTTGTACGCTTTTTCTGCTAACTTAGCCATTGCTATCGCCAAAACCGGTATTGCCTTGTGGACAGGATCGGGGTCTTTATTAGCCGAAGCCATTCATTCTTACGCCGATTGCAGCAATCAAATCTTGTTGTTTATTGGCCTTAAGCGATCCGCCAAGGAAGCCACTCGTAAACACCCGATGGGTTATGGTCGCGAGTCTTATATTTGGTCAATGATGGTGGCGGTGATTTTGTTTTCTATTGGTGGGGTGTTTTCTGTGCATGAGGGCTGGCTGCGTTATAACGCGCCCCACGCCGTAGAAAATGCCGGTATTGCGTTAGTGGTGTTGTTGATTGCTGTGGTTATGGAAGCGTTTTCTTTAAAAGGTGCGACCGATGCCATGCAAAGCGAAAAAGCGGGACGCTCGATGTGGCAATGGTTTCGGGAAACCCATTCCAGTGAATTAATGGTGATTGTTGGTGAAGACATTGCCGCCTTGATTGGTTTAGTGATTGCCCTGATTACCTTGGGTTTAACCATGCTGACTGGCAATGTGGCTTACGATGCGGTGGGCTCTATTTTAATTGGTGTGTTGTTGATTGTAGTGGCGACGTTAATCGGTATAGAAGTGCATTCTTTGTTGATCGGCGAAACTGAAGATGATATTCGCGCTAAGGTAGAACAGTATCTGGAAAGCCAGCCCAGTGTGGTAAAGGTGTTGAATATTTGGGCAATTAATCATGGTAAGGCGGTAATGCTAACCATAAAAGCCGAGTTTAAGCCGGAGATGACGGTATTGCAGGCAGTGAATGACATCAATGCGATGGAAAAGCAGATTAAAGCCACGCATACGCGTATTAAATGGGTGTTTTTTGAGTTGGATAATGCGGATTGAGGCGGTTAAACAGTCTGGTTTTGTTAATGCGTGTTAAGACCATAATGTCATCGCTTTAGGGTTACCAAGGGAAACTCAAATGGGCGATATGCGAGCCATCCATTGCTTTAGGCAACAGACATTGACACCTGGGTGAAAGACTTACGCTTGATGTTGCACAAGAATACGCCGAAACGCCAGCGGGTCTTTTTGCTGCACTAACTCGCCCGTACGCGCACGATTTTGATGTGCCAAACGTGCTAACCAAAACCGCAGTGCCGCCCTTCTAAGCATCACCGACCACCGTTGTTGCTCAACCACTTCCAGTGGCCGCTTGCATTGATAAGCTGATAATAACGCGGCTATTTTTTCAGGATTGATAACACCGTCATCACAGCACCAGTCATTAACTGCTATCGCCACATCAAACAACAACTCACCGTGGCAGGCACTGTAAAAATCCAGCATGCCACTGAATTGGCCACTTTCAAACAGCACATTGTCTCTGAATAAATCAGCATGAATAAGCCCCATCGGCATGGCAATATTGTGTTGATTTTGAAAAGCTAATTCATTATCAACAAGGTTTTTATCTTCGTTTGATAACTGCGGTACCAAGCTATCAAATAAGCGCTTTAGGCTCGTTAAATTGTTGGGGTTTTGGGTGGGGAATAGATAGCCTTGCGTACACGTATGTAGCTTTGCAAGCTGTAGACCGATTTGCGTGCAATGCTCAAGCGTTGGTGTTATGAGAGCAGTACCCACCAGTCGCTGGCAAAGCAGTGCTGTTTTATGGTTAAGCCGCTTTAGCGGCTGACCGTGCCGATCATGTTGTGGGCAGGGAACGCACAGTTGATTATCTGCTAAATGCCGCAACAATTTCACCACGGGATCGACATCTATATCAGTCATATCCTCAAACAGGGTTAACACAAACTCGCCCTGCGTGGTGGTGACAAAATAATTGCTGTTGACCATGCCTTCTTTTATGCCGGTATAAGAGATTACCGCACCCAGATGATAGTGGCTAAAAAAATCATCCAATTGTGTACGTGTTACGTGGGTATAAACAGACATGGCTTCCTAAAAATTTAACAAAATACTGAGCGCTAAAAATCCCAAGATAGTTCTGTGAATACGAGGTGTAAACGCCAACGCTGCCACCAGTGCAGCTCGATTTAGCGGCCTTATCGAATCACCCAGCATCGGCTTGGCTTTTAACTGGCCGTGATACACCGCATCCCCGCCTAAAGCCACCGCCAATGCACCGGCCATTGCTGCAATAGGATAACCGGCATTGGGGCTTTCCAGTTTATGGCCATCACGCCACAGACAATGCAAGGCACGGATTTTATCGTCGGCCAACACAGTAATCAATAGCGCCGTTAATCGCGCTGGCAGGTAATTGGCGATATCATCCACAATAGCGGCGCTTTTGCCAAAGTAAAAATAGCGAGGGGTTTTATAGGCAATCATCGAATCCATCGTGTTAATGGCTTTGTACACCGCAATCCCTGGTAAGCCAAACAACAGCAGATAAAACAATGGCGCAATCACGCCATCACTGAGATTTTCCGCCCAGGTTTCTATGGCGGCTTTGTAGACATCGGTTGCGTTCATAGCCTGTGTATCACGACTCACCAGCATAGCGACGGCTTGTTTAGGATCATGTGCAGTAAGTACACTGGCCACACTGCTGTGCAACATATTCATTGCCAAGCCAGTGGATGCCAGCAACGCTTGTATCAGCAACGATACGCTATCGGGTAACAAGCCACACAGCATTATTAAGCTGATGCTAATGAGCCAGGTTAGCATTAATAAACTAAGTACCAATAACGCGCCGGGAAAAATACGGTCACGGTAAAAGCGCCGTTCAAAAGCGTTGATAAAATCACCCATAAACTGTACCGGGTGTTTACATGGAAACTCACCGAACAGGTAATCAATCAGATAGGCTAAGGCGGCTAGCTCAAACATGGGCTAAAGCGTGCGCCAGCTGTTGTATGCTTAATTGATCCTTTACCGCAAAGCGCACATGCAGCTTGTCCAGCCCCACAAAACTATCACACACACGAATTAAAATTCGCGCTGGTTCCAGTGCTGTTTGCAACGCATCGCCAGTTAAATCACCAGCCAAGCGCACTAACAGAAAATTAGTAGCACTGGGGTAGATATGCACAAACAGGCCGGAATTTTCCAATGCCTGGTAAAGTAACTCGCGCAAGCGTGCAGAGTGTTGTTGGGTTTGGCTGATGAAATCACTATTGGCCAAGGCGCGTTGCATATAGGCCATATCAAAGGTGGACAATTTCCACGCCGGTTCATAGTGCTTTAGTGCCTTAATTGCTGTGGCAGTGGCACTGATAAAGCCAACACGAATCCCCGCACAACCATAAAACTTACTCAAGGATTTAATTATATACAGCTTAGGGTGCTGGTTAATGTGCGTGAGTGCTGATTTTGCTCCTGTACAAAAATCCAGGAATGATTCATCAATAATCACCGTGCAATCCGCTTGTTGCCAGCCTAACAACAAGGTTTGCAGGTCGTATAGCTGGCCATCGGGGGTGGCTGGATTGACAAACACTATTGTGCTGCCACGGGGTATAGGCGTATCTACCTTATCTTGCAAGCGATTGATGATGGTAAATGCACAACCCAGTTGCTGGCTTATCCGTGCATATTCGCCGTACAACGGTGCGTAAAGCACTAACTGTTCAGGCTGTAGAAAACGCAGTAGGGCAAAGATGGCAGCACTTGCGCCATTAAATACTTCACAATCGGTATCGGTTGAATGCGGGTAGCGTTGTTTAAAAGCTTGTTTGAGTAAGTTGTAATCAGGGTCGGCGTAAGGGCTTAGATTAATGCTGTGCAAGCAGGTAACATCAAGCGCTTGCTGCGGATTAATATTGGCAGAAAAATCCAGCACCTGTTCCGGCAAGCAGCCAAGGCGCTGGGCAAACTGATAGATGTTGCCGCCGTGCATCGGGTTAACCAAGGCTCAAGCGTATTGTTGCGCCCACTGGCGGATAATATGATGAATTTGTTGCAAACCATCGGTTAATGCCGCCGGGCCAGGTTGCAGGATGTCGCAAGATTTTATCTCAAACAACTGGTTGTTTTGTAAGGCAGGAATAGCATCCCAACCTGGCCTGTCTGCAACATGATCGGGGCGAAATTTCTTGCCGCACCACGAGCCGATGATAATATCCGGCGCACGCCGTACCACTTCCAACGGGTCAGCAATAATGCGGAATTTTGCCGATTGTTGGGTAGACATCTCAACAAAACAATCCACACCACCGGCTATGGCGATGAGTTCTGATACCCAGCGGATACCGGAAATCATTGGCTCATCCCATTCCTCAAAATACACGCACGGACGGCGTGGTAATGTGGCCGCGTCCGCTTGCAGGGCGGCGATATTGGCCCGGTATTGGGCAACGAGTGTGTTGGCTTTTTCCGGCACGCCGACCATTGCGCCGAGCAGGGCAACCATCTGCAAAATACCCTCCACCGAACGCTGGTTAAACACATGCACGGCAATGCCTGCACGGATCAGTTCCGCTGCAATATCGGCTTGCAGGTCGGAAAAGCCCAACACCAAATCCGGCTCCAGTGCCAGTATCTTATCGATCTTGGCGCTGGTAAAAGCCGACACCTTGGGCTTCTCCTTACGCGCCTGTGCTGGCCGCACGGTAAAGCCGGATATACCCACAATGCGTTGCTGTTCACCGAGCAGGTATAGCGTCTCGGTAGTTTCTTCAGTCAGGCAAACGATGCGGGAGGGATAGCTCATCGAACAGTTTTGCGGCCATCTTGTGTCGCTGCCACGGCTTTAATCAGCTTAACCAGTGCATAACCAACTATGCCGTAAATGAGAGTAGAACTCATGTACAAAGGATAATAATGCGCAACGCGATCCAGGTATTGCAGCCATGACATTTCGGTGTAACGGTCTGAAAACACGTAAAAACTGCCATTGGAAATAACAAAAGCCAGTGAGGTGGCCAGAGCCAACAAGCCCATAGCACCTACGGACAGGGTGACTTCTGTGCCTTTCATGGTGGCCATGGTTGAACAATAACGTCCTGCGTACCACATGACCGCATAGGTAGGAATCAAGAAGGCGTAAGCCGGTGTCACACACCAGGCGCTGGTGCCATTGGCGATAGCGACATAATCAATTAATGCGGCCAGTGCCAACAAAAAAGCCAGCAACATTTTTTTACGGAAAAATCCGGCAAAGAAAAACACCGCCAACGAGGCATCCGGCAAATGCAGCGCATCGCCAAAGTGGTGGAAACGCGTCAACACCATGGCGGCAATTAAGGGGATGGGTAGGTAGTCGGATTTTAGGTAGCGGTTTATATTCATGGGGTTCTCCAAGGTTTTGTTATTGATCAAAAAGATCGGAATGTGTGCCAGTACGTTCAAAGTAAACTATGTTGCCATCTATACTGTAAATTAATACCTAATCGGGTTCGATATGAACATCCCGGCTAGGTTTCCACTCACCTTTCAGGGGATGATCATTCAGCACAGGCGGTAAAGGTTGGCCAGCCAACAACAAACCGATAACTTCACGCAATTTGTTCATATTCCTGCCGCGCTTTTCCGCTAGCTTCACGTCACGCTTGAAGCGATTGGTATATTTTGGCAAACGCATCAAATACCCAATTGCTTAAACAGGTCTTCTGCGCTGGTGGCACTGAATACCTCTTCACCTCGGCGGCACTTGCGAATCGTTTCAGCGGTCAAAGCATTAGGTGTTTCATTATTTTCTATATAAAGTCGCATCAAATCACGGATAATCTGCGCCGCTGGCTGATGTTTACTGGCCGCTAGCCCCATAAACTGGTCGCGCAATTCTGATTCCATCTTGATCGACATTTGTACTTCTTTGGCCATGCTAGCCTCGCTCAGTGAATAAATAACACAGCTATCTTAGAAGGTATCCATGCGGTATGCAATGGATACCCCAGCGATAAAATGCACAACCCCTTTGAAAGCACACGGCTTAAAACCAGCCAGCCCTAGCTATGATTTAGTTATTGTAGTGAATGGATAAAAAGTAATTCATCCCCTGCGTATTATACGTGTTAACGGTCTGGTAATCCTTATCCAAAAGATTGTTCAACTTGGCGCTTAACATCCAGTTTTTGTTGATGTGGTAGGCAGCGCGTAGGTCTACGGTGACATAACCTGCCGCCCTGCCGGTAAAGGTTGCCGAACGATCACCTTGAGCCAATACATTAACACCTATATCCACTTGTTGAAATGAGCGCGATACATCAAACGACAAGCTTTTTTCAGAGCGACTATCCAGGCGTTTATCGGTAATCCTGTTACGGGGGCTTAATAGATTCATATTCAGCTTGGTGTTCCAGCCTAAAATATGCGTGCCGATTTCAGCCTCAATACCATCAATCTGGGCTTTATTGACATTTTTAGGTGGCCAGCCTGAAATTAAATTATCAACATCCGTATGATAAGCCCGCAACTCCCATTCCACCGTGTTATTGCTACCGGGCAAATTGTGATCCCCGGCCAAACCCACCTCAACAGAAGTTGATTCTTCTGGCTGCAAATTAGGGTTACCACCGCCAAAGCCGGTATCTGGCCAAAAAAGCTGGTTAAAGGTGGGCGTTTTAAACGCATTACCAAAATTGGCAAACGTACTAAGGCCATAAGCCCAATTAGACCGTATCCCGACATTACCAGTGACATAATTACCGGATTTTTCATTTTTGTCCCAACGTACTGAAGCGTTGACAAAATGTTTATCAAAAAACTGGCCTTGGTATTCACCAAATACGCCTACGTCATAACGCGATAGCTCATTGTAGGTGTCAAAACCAGTATTGAATTTATCAAGGTCGCCTGTTTCGACCTCATCCAGGCGGTAATCAGATCCTAAAATAAGTTGATGGTTATCGGTAATATCAAACTGGTTCAGCCAACTGGCATTCCAGCGTGTGGTGTTAAAACGGCCATCAGGCGTATTATTTTTGTCGGATAAAAACGTATCCGACTCATCACGGCTTTGCCCTAAACGCAAAGTGGAACGCCAGTTATCGGCAATATCCATACTGCCTGACAAGCCAATCGTTTGAGTAATAAATTCTGCGTGGTCACCACCAAAAGCGGAATCGTACTCTGTTGAGCCTTCTGCCCGTATAAAAGAGGCTTCTACCTCGGCATTATTGTCAAAGCGATGTCCAGCACGGGCATTCATAGCGGTATTTTGATAGCCGTCTCTGTCGGGCTGGCTAAAGCCGAATTGACCTAGAATGGGTTGACGAGCATTAATGCCTTCGGTACCAAGCGAAGATGCGCCTAGATTATACCAACTGTTTTTCCACTTACCACTCACATTACCTGCTGTACGGTAGGTATCGTAAGAACCACCACCGGCATTCAGACTGAACTGGGGCTTGTCGGAATTGCCCCCTTTGCGGGTAAAAATCTGGATAACGCCACCAATGGCTTCTGAACCGTACAAACTGGATTGCGGGCCACGGATAATTTCTACCCGCTCAACTTGATCGATAGGGACAAATTCAAATGGTGATGTCCCGGTCGTCGCAGACCCCATTTTAATACCATCAATCAATACCAGCACATGGTCAGAATTAGTGCCGCGCATAAAAACGCTGGTATTTTTTCCTAATCCCCCGTTTTGGGTCATATCAAGCCCCGTCGTGCCGCGCAAAAGCTCCGGCAAGGTATTAACTTGTAAACGCTCAATGTCGTTGCGGGTATAAACCGTGGATGCAGCCGACAGCTGTTTTTTAGGGGTGTCGGAACGCATTGCGCTGACCACCATTTCTGGCAAGTCCACTGCGGCTTGGGTTGGGTCGTTTGGGGTTTGTGCGTGTAACAGCGGTGTATGCACACTGGCAAGCAAAATTGAACTATAAAGAATTTTTTTCATGGATGACTTCTGCGCCGCCCGCGCATGACAGTGAATAAATCACAGCGGAGGACAGACGAAGACGCAGGCCGACATAAAGCCGACTTCCTTCGTAACACAGCCCTCCGCTGTGCCGAATATGCTTACAGGCAGGTCTCCGGGCTTATCAGTGGTAATTTGGATTACCTGAACCATCACCTTCCCATGCGTAAACACAGTGGCACTCGATGATTCTTTACTGGCATACCGTTGCGGGGGCAGCGTCGGATTGGGGTAAACTTAACCGACTTCCCGTTTAATCCTCAGGTTGTGAAACCCTGTGGAACCTTAAAGCAGGGTGCAATTATAGTCTATTAGTTTGATAATGCAAATAATACGCCGTACTCTTAACCAGTTTTAACAATTCAATTCAGAGGGCTAATGAAAACCGCACTACTCGCAGGCACACATTCCGGCTGTGGCAAAACCACGTTGACACTGGCCTTATTACAGTATTTTCGAAACGATCAGCACAACATCGTGTCGTTTAAATCGGGCCCGGATTTTCTCGATCCACTCTGGCATCAGGCCGTAACTGGCAAGCCTTCATATAATTTGGACACCCGTATGATGGGTGCTACTGCCTGCCGCGCACAATTGCACCAACAAGCCCAATATGCCGAGATTGCCTTGATTGAAGGGGTCATGGGCTTGTTTGATGGCTATGCCGGTGTGGGCGGCGCAGGTTCCAGTGTTGATTTGGCCAGAGTCTTAGAGTGTCCAGTGATTTTAGTGGTCGATGCTGGCGGCATGAGTGGCACAATTGCCGCCATAGCCACTGGCTTTTATCAGCTTGCCGAACAAAGAAACGTGCGTATCTCCGGCATTATCGCCAACAGAGTTGGCGGCGAATACCATGCCGGGCTGTTACGGCAAGCACTGGCTGAATATCACTTGCCACCGTTAGTCGCCTGGATGGAACGCAGCGACACGGTATTAACCGAGCGGCATTTAGGCTTAACAATGCCCGATGAAACCCTGCTCCCTGATTTTACCAGCGCCCTGCATGTTGATCATGATTTACTGCTGCAAGCGTTTGCAGAGATTTCACCTACCACGCAAACCACACCTCATGCACCCAAGCTACAAGGCAAAACCATCGCTATCGCCAAGGACAATGCCTGTTGCTTTATTTATCCGGCTAATCTGGATTGGTTAAGCAGCCACGGTGCAACACTGGTGTTTTTCTCGCCTGTGGCTGGAGAACCCGTACCGGAAAATACAGATGGCGTATGGTTGCCAGGTGGCTATCCTGAATTACATGCACAGCAATTGTCGGAATCTAACAGCTGGGCATCACTACACGCATTCGCCGATGCAGGAAAGCCTATCTTGGCAGAATGTGGCGGTGCAATGCTACTGGGGAAAACCCTGGTGGATGTGGAGGGCAAACACTGGCCAATGGCGGGGATTTTCCCGTATAGCTCGGTGATGCAGCCGCGCTTGGTGGCCTTAGGGCATCGGGAAGAAACCTCCGGCGTTACCGGCCATGAGTTCCATTACTCCAAACGCGAACACGATGAGGGCTTGACACCGGCTTTTGATGTCGCACAAGGCGATAAGGGTGTGCGCTATAACAACGTCCGCGCCTCTTATGTGCATTGGTATTTTGCCACCGAACGCCATCAAGCCAGCATGTGGTTTACGGCTGGCAGCTAAGGCAAAACACTGTTGAACGGTTGGATAGCCTGACTTCCTGCAACGGCTGGCGACACTGCACACACGGCAGGCCTGTCCTTCCATACACCCGCAATTGTTGTTGAAAATAACCCGGTTTCCCCGCTTCGTTGACAAAATCACGCAGTGTTGTGCCACCTTGCTGTATGGCATTGGCTAAAGCAGTGCGGATGCACTCGGCCAGCGTGTCATACTCGGCCAAAGTAATCTGGCCTGCGTGTTTAAGCGGATGGATTCCGGCCATAAACAAGGCCTCATTCGCATAAATATTGCCGACACCCACCACAACGTGGCTGTCCATAATGAACGATTTGACCGGCACTTTGCGGTTTTTGGCGCGAATGTGCAGATGTGTACCCGTGAAATCAGCCAATAATGGCTCAGGCCCCAAGTCTTTGAGCAACTTATGTTCGGCAATCGGATCGGTTGTCCACAATACCGCACCAAAGCGGCGCGGGTCGTTATAGCGCAGGATGACATCTTTGCCGAACACGAAATCGATATGGTCGTGGGTTTTGATGGCTTGCTGGCGCGAAACCACCAAGCAACGTTCAATACCAATGTCCGGTAGACGTATTGTGGCGGATTATCTAGCGGCGAATTCACTCTGCAATTTTGTTCTGTCGAATAAATGTGTTTTATCGTTCACCCAGCGAACTGGAAATCGTCTTAAACACCGGCTTGGTCAAATAAGTCAGCACCGTGCGATCCTTGGCCTTAATATCAACACTGGCGGTCATGCCGGGCAGTACTTTAATCGCGTTGTCTTTCGTGGCATCCAATTTTTTCCGGTCGATACGAATTTGTACACGGTAATAGATAAATGCGCCTTTCTTGGTGTCCTCTTCCAGCGTATCAGGGCTGATGTAAATAACATTGCCCGGCATAGTGCCAAAAATCGCGTAATCGTAGGAATCCAGCTTAACGCTGGTGCTTTGGCCGATACTGACATTGGCAATATCCGCCGGTGACACTTTGGCTTCGACCACCAGATCGCCACTGGTCGGTAAAATATCCAAAATAATATCGCCAGGCTTAACCACGCCGCCCAAGGTATTGATCTTAATTTCCTTCACAATACCATCGACCGGCGATGTCAACACGGTTTGGCTTAAGATTTGTGATCTGTCGCGCAACATTTCAGTTTGGGTGTTCAGATCTTCCTGCGCCTTGGTCATTTCCGTCTGAGCATCTTGAAAGTATTTATTGTTCTTGTTGGTGATCTGGGCTTTAATCTCGGCGACCTGGCGTTTTAAGCGTAACACATCAGACACGCTGACATCACCGGTAGCCTCCAGCTTTTGGTTCATGGTTAATTCCTGATGCGCCAGTGCCAGCATGTCGTTAAGTGCCGCCACATCTTGCTCAATGGCCATTTTGCGTTTCAAATACAGGTTTTTCTGGTTGGAGACAAATTCAGTATAGGCTTTAACATCCGCTGGGATAACAAACGGCTTGCCATATACCTCAGCTTGTAATCTGGCTACGGTAATCCGTAACGCTGCCACTTTGCCGCTAGAATCTTCAACCGCCGCCTTGGCACGTTCTTTTTGCAAGGTGACCAACACCTCGCCTTTTTTAACGTGCCCGCCTTCTTTAACATGTACGCGGGTAATCACCCCGCCATCGGCAGATTGCACACTTTGGGTGCGCTCGCTGGCAATTACCTGGGCTTGAGCATGGGTCACTTGGCTGATTTCAGAAACAGAAGCCCAATAAATAAGCGCCCCTAAACCCAGCACAGTAAATCGAATTGTCCACCTTGCACGGTGATAATGCGGTACTTCGGTATCGTAAACGCTGATATCGTAATCCATAATGCTCTCCTTAAGTCGTGGCTAGCTGGGTAGATTGGCCAGGCTGTTTGGGGGCAAGCGGCGGCGAGTTTTGCGCCAGGCGTGCTATCACGTCATCACGCGGGCCATCCAGCACTATCTGGTTGCCAGAAATAATAATCAAGCGATTGACCAGCGGCAGCAAAGAGGTTTTATGGGTGACGACGATCAAGGTTTTCGTACCGGCTAAATCACTGGCCAAAATATTCAGGCAGCGGCGCTCTTGTTCATCGTCCATTGACGCGGTGGGCTCATCCAGTAAGATAATGTCGGAATTGCACAATAAAATACGCGTGAAGGCCACCAGCTGTTTTTGACCACCGGACAGACCTTTGCCACCTTCCTGAATTTGCAGTTCCAGGCCGCTGGGGTGCGAACTGACCAAATTGATTAACCCCGTGCGCTTTAAAGCTTCGTAAATAATTTGGTCGCCAGGATCGGGCGTGCCAATTAACAAGTTATCCCTGAGACTGCCCTGAAATAAGCGATGGTCTTGTTGTAAATAACCGATGTGCTGGTTAAGCACATGGCGGTCAATATGCGATAAATCCAGATCGTCCAATAAGATACGCCCAGTGCTGGGTTTGTAAAGCCCCGATAACAAGCGCAATAACGTCGATTTGCCAGAGCCTACCGGCCCTAAAATACCAATGCGCTCACCAGGTCGAATGCTTAACTGACTGATGCTGATGGCGGTGGGATTTTTGCCGTAAGCAAAATCCACGTCTTTGAGTAAAAAATGCCCTTCTATATGGCTGGGGGTTAGTGGTCTGCTAATACCGCTGTAATCAGCGTCCAAACTAAACAAGCGGTTTAGGCCATCGGTAGCGGCCTTGGCATGGCCTTGTTGTACCAACAGGCCGGGTATGCTTAATATAGGCGCGAGTACCCGACCACTTAAGATGGAGCTGGCAATTAATGCCCCGGTGGTCATGTCACCGTCCATCACCGCCACCGAACCGATGACAATAATCAGGCTGTAGGTCAGTTGCTGCATGGCACTGCTAAAATAGCCCAGGGTTTCGCTGCTGTGGCGCATTTGTAAATCATTGTGGATAGTTTTGCTGTTCACTTGCAACCATTTCGACAAAAACTTCCAGCCGCCAGAACCCGCCTTGATGGTTTCTACGCCTTCTACCGCTTCCACCAGCAAGCCGGTTTTTTTGTTGGATTCTTCCGCACCGGCCAGTGCCAAACGGTTTATTTTAGAACGCATCATCAGCCCCAACAACACCCCGACAATCACCGCCACCAGTGGTACAGCGGCGACTAGTGGGGTGGCTATTGCGGCGATGACGACAATAAACAGCAACGCCATCGGCACGTCTACCCATGCGAATAAGCTGCTGGCGGTATAAAAAGATCGCACTTGTTCGTAACCACGAATCTGACTGGCCAACGATCCTACCGAGCCAGGCATCTGGTCTATCCGCACATTGAGCAAGCGCTGGAAAATCTCCCGTGACAGCTTCGCATCCAGCGTTAGCGACACGGTGTCCATAATCTTGGAACGGGCAAATTTCATCGCCAGTTCTATCAAAATCACCAGGCACACACCTACGCCCAGCACATACAGTGTTGCGCTACTTTGCGTCGGGATAACGCGGTCGTAAACCTGCATGGAAAATAATGATGCAGCCAGATTGAGAAAATTAATGAACGCGGTGGCTAACACCGCTTCCACCAGAATAGAGCGGTGTGCCAAAAAAATTTTGCGTGCCAGTTGCCCAAATTGTGCAGGGCCAGTACTGGCGTGGAACGTGGGTTTTTTAAACTGAATAATCAGTAAATCAGTGACGTGCGCGGGTATTTTTTTAATGCCTTGGGCGTGTTCAAAAATTAATTCATCCAAACTGGATTTTTGCTGGATGACCCCCCAGCCATGTAACGGGCTGAGCACTAAAAATGGCATCTGGCTGAGATCAATTTTTTGGGTTTGTTTGGGTTGTGTTAATCCGACCAAGCCGCAAAGTTTGGCTATTTTTTTAAAGTTATCTGGGTTGTCCTGTTGATGCGCCAACCCCATGTTAAGCCTAAGTGAATCCAGTGCCACGCCATGAATGGCAGATATCCGGTTGAAAGCCCACATCAGTTGATCTTTGTGCATCTGCGTTATAACCCGTTGTTGTACTGTTTAAATTCGCCGCTTTTAACCATGAGTTTGTAGGCACTGCTGACTAGCGATGTTTTAGTATGCACTACCGCCAGCTTGTTTTGCGTCAGCTCACGCAGGGCATTTAGCACGTCAAACCAAGTGCGTTTGCCGGCAACAAACTGCCTTTTATACGAGTCCAATACCATTGCCGAGGCATCTACCGAGCTGCTCAGCATATCCTCGCGTTGTTTATTGCTCAAAGCATCCTGAATGTCTGCATTCATAGATTCCAATATATCTAAGCGAGCCGCTTCAATGGCGTTGCGTGCGCCCTCGGCACGGATGGCGGCAGCTTTTGCTGCTTCATAAGATGATAAGCCCGCGCCGGGTTGATAATTAACGCCTAAGGTAAAGCGGCTATCACTGCTATTGTTAAAATTACTGCCACCATTCAGTGTGTATTGGTAGCCTAAGTTGACTGTGGGGTAATACGCGGCTTTTTTAATTTTATGACGGGCTTTTAATACCTCAACCTCTTTTTGTGCTTGTAATACTGTGGGGTACTCATTGGCGGTATTGGTTAAAAAACTGTTAATGTCAGCTAATAGCTTGGTTTCTAGCCATTTTTTGGCGAGCTTAACTTGTGATTCAAGTGTGGGTATGCCATCCAGTTCGGTATCCGAATAGCCAAAATTGGTCAGTTGTCTGATTTGAATTTTGGCGATCTGGTTAGTCGCCTTGGCAGACTGTATGTCGGCAAGTGCTTGCTGGATACGTGTTAATACCAGTTGCAATTCTATTTGTGGTGAAACCCCAGCCGCCACGCGCCGTTCCATAAACTGGCGATAGTTTTCTAAATTGTCTAATATTTCGCTATTGATTTTGATGCTGTTTTGTGTATCGACTAGATTTTGCCATGCCGACACGGCTCTCAATGCAATGGTATACGTGGTAATGTCTTTTTTAGCTTCAGCACTTTCAACCAAACGCTCGGCTTCTTCAATTTGTCCGCTAATTTTACCGCCGGTCCAAATAGGCTGTTGAATTTGAAAGGTAGGGCTGAATCGACCGGAATCATTGAGATTGGTGGATGCTGATAATGTGGGATAGCGCTGCATATCGGCGGCGCTTTTATCGCCTTGGCTGGCATTGACATCGGCTTCAGCTGACAAAATAGCAGGGTAGGCAGCGGTGTTTGAAATAACATCGTTTAAATTAATCAGCGCAGTAGGTTTTATGGCGGTCGCTTCTGGTGTCGATGTTTTGTTGATAAACAAAGTGTTGTTTATTGTATCTTTAACGGGGGCTGGTACGTGATCAACAACAGTGTCTTGTAGAACGTTATCAGTAATCAGTACATCGTGTTCAGCCGTATAGCCAGTGACTGCGTATAGCACTGCAAGATTGAGTATTATTTTGGGGATTTTCATACAGATGAGTTCAATTCCGTAGGGCATTCAGTCGTTATCGTGTGGTAACCAGTGACTGAAAGATTGCCTGTTGTTTTATGTGCAATGTCTCCCGTAGGTATTGATGGTGTTTCAATAAATAGGCTATCAACTTAAAACGGGACACAGGACGACACGCAGGGTGGGCAGGCTGTTTTGTTCACCAGCCAAGCGCGATAAAATCCTATGTGGGCAGAAAAGCATTGCCCACCCTACAGTTGCAATTGTCCCGTTTAAAGTTAGTAGCCAATAAATATACAAAAAATGTAAACCTACTGGCACAAGTCTAGTAGAAGTTTTGAATATGTGTTTTATAAATTGCAAAAATAGTAATAAATAGTCGACTATTTGCTTTTTTCAATGGTGATTATTCCGATTTGTGTTGGGTTAACTACCCAGAATTTGAATACTCCAAAACACTAAAAAACCACTGAATAATACCAGTGTCGAAATGGATTTTTCTTCCACCTCATGGGCTTCTATCAATAACTCTTCTGTTACCAGATACAGCAATGCTGCGGCACTGAAAGATAAAACCGCGCCGATAACCGCAGGTGAGGAATCGGCCAGCAGAAAATTACCCAAAAAAGCAAACAAAAATACCGTTGTGCCTAACGCGCCAGAAATCCAGACAATACGCCAGCCTTTGACTGTTTCAGAGGTGAGCGCCAAGCCAAGAAATAACAATTCAACCGATAAGCCCAAAGCTAAAATCATCCCCGTTGAACCACCTGCCGCAAAACCTGCGCCGATGATAAAGCCATCCATCGCGACATCCAGAAATGTTGCCAACATTAAGCCGATATTGAGACCGCTGGATTGCTCTTCCAATGATGCGTTATGCTCTAATTTTATCGTCCATAATTTTAACGCATACATAAATAATGAACCGAACGCGAATGAGCCAATTAATACCGGGCCAGGTGCATGTTCGCGTTCAATTTCGGGCAATAGTTCAACCGCCAGTGCCGCTAATACCACGCCAGCCGCGAAATGTTGGATTAAGCTGCGTGTGGCGTGGCTCGGTTTCCATATGGATGCCAAAATTCCACCGAACAGGGCGATACTGGCGGGAATCGCCATGATGAGTAGGTTGTGTAGTGTAATGTTTATAGGCATGTATTTTTAAAAAGAGGGTGAATTTAATAAGGTGATAACGTTAAGCGTTATGATCAGCATTGCAAGTACAGTGGGTCTATTATTAGCAGCTAATGATGATTAGGAACGTGCATGAAATAACTTGAACAACTTAAACGGCACCACCGTTCGTGCTGAGCCTGTCGAAGCATGAACTTGCTCAAGTTATTTCGTGCGCGTTCCTTAGGTGATTTTTAATAATGAATTTACCAAAAAAGTTATCCACGAAAAACAGGTTTTATTTGGGATATTTTTCGTGGAAATTATCTTATGCTGTTACGCCGACAATTTGACAGCTGTGGCTGCGCTAGGACGATTTTTGTACGCAGTTAATCTCTTTTCCAAAAAAGAACCAGCGCAAAAAGCCCTAAAATAACCCCAGGCACAATAAAAAAGTCACTTTGTGATTGTTCCCAATTTTCCGTGCCTCTGCGCATTACCGGATCGGTTGCTTCAGAATTTTTTATAGAAAAATGCGGGCTCGGTGATAAAGTCGATACAAATGTATTGGTATTAGCATAGGCAAACAGCTGAGGACTGAATAAACAAGTCAATAAAATGACGCTAGCTAAACGTGAAGTTATTTTTTTCATCAGGGTTTATCTCCAAATTAGTTTTGTAAAATAATGCCTTGGCTTAATAAGCTATTAAAAATATAAGTGATTTTTATTAACTGCCATTGGCTTGATAAGTTTACGCTAAAATAGCTTTGTTATATATTCAGGCTAACCTTGTAAAGCAAGGCAGCTTTTAAAAATCGTTTGTAGAGCGCTGTCGAACTATAAAGCACAAGCCCTTTACAAGCTAGGGCGGACGGATGTTGCCTTACGTGGGCTAGTTTACATTCAGCTTAATTGGCCAAACTTAGCGATAGGATAATTGCTTTTTTATGACACAAGCACAGTTTTTTCTTGATATTTCCATTAGTACCCAGCAGTTAAGTATTATTGAAAAGGGATGTTTAATTGCGTGTTACCCCGTATCGACTGCTAAAAATGGTGCGGGTGAATTAAAAGGCAGTGAGTGTACACCGCGTGGCTGGCATAACATTCGTGCAAAAATTGGTGATAAACAACCTTTGCAAAGCGTTTTTAAGGGCAGGCGACCCACTGGCGAAGTTTACAGCGCAGCATTAGGCCAGCAATACCCGCAGCGGGACTGGATATTAACCCGCATCTTATGGTTAGCTGGCTTAGAGCCTGGCAAAAATCGCTACAAAGAGGTGGATACGTGTTGGCGATATATTTACATACATGGCTGTCCTGATCATTTAATGACAGGTATTGCCGATTCGCATGGTTGTATTCGCATGAAAAATGCCGATATGTTGGATTTATTTAATCGGGTGACAGTGAGAACGCAGGTGTTTATTCATGAATAGCACACGAATTGTTTTGGGTGTGGAATACGATGGGAGTCGTTTTTTCGGTTGGCAATGGCAAACCAGGCAGCGCAGTGTGCAATTGGTGTTGGAGCAGGCTTTGTCAAAAGTCGCCAATCATCCGGTGGCAGTGATTTGTGCAGGGCGTACCGATACCGGCGTGCATGCGTTAGAGCAAGTGGTGCATTTTGACACCACCGCGCAGCGTGAGATGGATGCGTGGTTATTGGGGGGCAATTGTAACTTACCGGATGAGGTGCGTATTTTATGGGTAAAGCCCGCCATTGCGGATTTTCATGCACGTTACAGCGCGGTTGCACGATTTTATCGGTATGTGATTTCTAATCGTTCGGTTAAATCGGCCTTGTCAGTAAAGCAGATGACCTGGTGTTATCCGCATTTAGATGCCGATAATATGCACAAAGCGGCGCAATATCTGTTGGGTAATCATGATTTTTCGTCGTTTCGGGCGCAAGGCTGCCAATCGAAAAGCCCGTGCCGCATGGTGTATTTTATTGATGTTTATCGTGAAGATGATCGGGTGATAATGGACATTTGTGCCAATGCGTTTTTGCACCACATGGTACGAAATATTGCCGGTGCGTTAATGGCCGTCGGCACGGGCAAGCAACCCGTGGCATGGCTGCCGTCTTTGCTGGCCGAAAAAAATCGTAAAGTGGCAGGTGTGACAGCACCGCCAGACGGATTGTATTTGGGCGGTGTGTTTTATCCTGAGCATTACGGTATGAGTAAAAATATTATTTTCACTAGATTACCGTCCGATGCGCGTCGTTTCGACTGATTGCTTACGCAGTAAAGAGCGTGTATGGTTGCAATTTTCTTAGCAGCATGTAAATTGCTTTTTATTCCCCCATATAAAATTTCCAGATGACAAATTATTTATCGTTTCAAGTACATGGCAATGCGGATCACGGTGGTGGCGGCCCTGCCGAGAATATGGAAGACGTGTTAATCTTCATCACTGAGCTTGTCGGTAAGCAGCCCTTAGAAATTCTTGCAACTTTACTGCCAGGTGTAACAGCCTTACAAAATATTCACCCCATGCTTGTGCATTTGCCAATTGCGTTTTTACTGGGATTTTTTGTAGTCGATCTAATTGGTGCTTTTGCTTATAAGCCGGCGTGGCGCAGTGTTGCCAGTTGGTTTCTTTATTTTGGTACTATTACCGCGTTGGTTACGGTGTGTGCCGGTTTTTATGCCGCCAGTACGGTAGAGCATGGTGGTGATGTGCATGAGATTATGGAGCGGCATGAACATTTGGGTTTAAGTATTCTAGGTTTGGCGTGTTTTCTGTCTTTGTGGCGCTTCAATGTAAGCAGTTTGATTTGCGATATTGCCAACACTTTTTTTATGATGTTGTCTACGTTACTGTGTATTTTGGTGTTTTTGGGTGCAGATTTAGGTGGACTGATGGTTTATAAATACGGTGTGGGCGTTGCCGGTGTACAGCAAGCATCACACGACCATAACCAAGCAACTATAATGGCACCTTCGCCGGAGACAGCTGTGGTGGTGGAAGAAACTGTGCCAGTGGATGACGGTGATCATCGGCACGATCGGGGCAGGCGGGGACGTGGTGCTGAGTAGAGCCGGTATAATACTTATGTTTTTATCCATTAAAGCGTAAAACCCCGCCGTTCAGGGCGGGGATATAAGCGATTAGCCGTCCTTC
>NZ_FUKI01000136.1 GCF_900163755.1 Crenothrix polyspora
AAATCTGGAGGATATCAGGGCCGATAAAAAAATTTTAGATGGTTTTGCTACGCGCTTACTGTAAAACACTGGAAATAAGTGTTTGATAAGGTAAACCTTCGCTCAAAGCACGCTTTTGAAGCATCCGTAAATCCTTAGATGAGATGCGGATATTGATCGACTATCTTTTTGAAACGTCGCCGTAGCATATTTTTTATGTTGTTTACGTTCAGATTCAATGTTTGAAACTTGCGTGAGAATGCCAGACTCAAAAGCTTCCAAAATTTCTTGTTCTTCTAAATCAAGTTTTTTCATGTTTTTTGCCTACCTAATGTTTTGTGGCTTTTCGACTTGGGATGATGGTTTTTAGAAAAATTTCTTCATCCGATTCAACGAAAGGTACCAGATAGACATAGTCTTCGATAACAACAACCGATATTTTCTGATTTGGATACCGCTCCTTGTGAGAGTGCTCCAAAATATCAATTTCATCACCCACTTCGATATGAAAAATTACATCCTCAAAACCAATGTTTCGCTCTTTTTTGAGAAATTTATTTTTTTCGGGATTCCAGACACAGTGCTTCATTTGCGTATGACAGCGTACTATATGTGCCTTGTGTACTCAAAAAAGCATAAGGCCACAAAGCAATCGCATTTTAACGCTACCGTTTGGAAATTAAAAACGAAAGTGCTGTTAATATTAAGATGCTGTCAGGTTTTTAGAGACTGCCAACAGCATACCGCCGTATAACAGGACATTACAGCCAACACAATAATACGCCATGTGTAAATATATTTTACACTTTATAGAATAGGTTTTAACAACCAAGCTGCGCGAGTTACGGGCTTATCACGCGTATTTTAGTCGCAACTTTGCTAAACCACTGTCGAATTAATAATCACAGCACAGCTTGCATCTTAAAAAAAAACCAGTACCACACGCCATTCTATTGATTTAAATTACAAATAAAAAGTTGGTTCGATTTTTGCTTAAGTCTGGATATATCCCATATTTCCTTGCTAGGCATACCGTTTATGAACCGTATAACTTTAATTACCCGCCTTGTCATAGCAAATCTCTTGATAACTGTACCTGTCTTGGCCAGCGGCAATATAGCGGGGGCTGCACAAAAAGGCAGTTTGCTAATTTTTCCGCGTATAGAAGCACGCGCACCTTCCAACAGCGCATCGGGTATTACCGATACCTTAATCAGCATCAGCAACGATTACGATAAGCCTGTTAATTTACAATGCTATTGGAATACCACAGAACAGCATGGCGATGTCGGTAAGGTTGGCCTTGGCGGTAACGCAGCCGCCAATAAAATAGCCAAAGCCGCACGCATCGCACTCAGAAACAATCATTACATGGCCTTTTCTTTTGTATTACCCAAAAACACACCCACCGCATTTTGGGCTGGCGACTTATCTAAAGCCGCCAACAAAATTTATCAATTACCCAGTGGCATAAAAAAATTGGCAACCGTACAAAATGTGCCGCAATTTAACGATTTTCAAGATGGCACGCAAGCCAATACCGGCGAATTACGCTGTTGGGCAGCTAACTATAACGGCACTAAAGAAATTCATCATAACCACTTACGCGGTCAAGCTACTATTTTTACCTTTAAAGCGGATACCACAGCCAGCGTTCCCATCGCCGCTGGCCAAGCCCATGAATACAATGCCTGGGTATTTCAAGCCTACCTGCAAGGCAGTGCCGACATAAAACATACCAGCAGACCGTTGGGTACGCCAGGACAACTCGATTTAGATGGCAAAGAATACGATCAATGCCCTACTGCGTTAACAGGGCAATTTATTCCCAGCGGGCAAAATTTTGGCTTTGGCAAATCCAGAACACACATCAGCCTGGCCAATTGCAACCATGATTTACGAGAAGACAGTCATGCGCATATTACCAGCCTTAGTTACACGGTCTACAACACAGCGGGAGTAAAGTTTTCGGGGGCACACGAGTGCATGGGAGCATGGTATGAAGCAGACGTAAGCGCTACCTTTCCAAATTTCACCTACCGCACCCTTAAATCGGATTCGGCACGTTTTGTCATTCGTCCTAGCAGCAGCAAATCATGCAATCAGGGGTCGCAAGCTGCTGCACCAGAAAAAGATATTACTAGCAGTGGTATAGTGGGGGTGCAAGTAAATGATATTGGTGGCCAATATCAATCCAGCAGTAATTTAATTGGCTTAACTAACACGGTTAATACGGTTAATCCATTGATGGACAAAATTCTGTGGGATCCCAGTTAATACAGGCAACTTTCAGCGTCTTAAATTAATACTAATCCCTGCACCATCCGCCGACTTTCTTTTATCAACTTCGGGTTCTTGTGACATGACAAACTGGCCTTTCACTTGCACGGCAGTTTGCTTATTACTATTGTCAAATAACGAACTGCCTGATTTTTCCTGAAGCCCATTCATAGGGCGTTTAACATCAGTGTCTTGGTCTGTTTTAAACGGTATCGTCAAGTCCAATGGCTTATGCGGTTCAATGGCGCTATTTTTGTCACTCAAGCGTTTGTGCCGGTGCTTTGCCTTAACCAACCGCGACCATCGCGCCGCATAAAGCATTTTTTCCTGTTTTACAGCAGCACCGTACGTTGTTGCAGATACATCAACAGCAAATAGCAGAACAATAGCTGCAACAATCAGCGCAATCATCCCCGACACGCGGTGTACGTTCATTTTTATACGCCTCAGTCACAAAACGAATTAGTTAATGAATCTTATAATAACTTAATGTTGATAACGCGTAGGATCTGCTATCCCTGTCTGCTCAAAACCCATTTTCCGCAACCGACACGCATCACACTCACCACACGCCCTGCCTTGCTCATCGGCAGCATAACACGATACCGTGCGCTGATAATTAACCCCCAACGCCACACCGTGCGTGATGATATCCGCCTTGCTCAACGCTATTAACGGCGTATGAATAGTGAAAGGTTCACCTTCTACACCGGCTTTGGTGGCTAAATTCGCAAGCGCCGTAAAAGCTGTAATAAACGCTGGCCGACAATCGGGGTAACCCGAATAATCCACCGCATTGACACCGATAAAAATATCACGCACCTTTAACACCTCTGCCCAGCCCAGTGCAAACGACAGGAAAATAGTGTTCCTAGCCGGTACATAAGTCACCGGAATACCGGTTTGCGGGGTGTTGGGTACGTCAATGTTAGCATCCGTCAGTGCAGAACCCGTGATAGTGCCTAAGCCTAAAGTAATGATTTTATGGCTTGCAACCTGGTACTCGTCGGCAATTTGCGCGGCGGCAACCAGTTCTGCATTGTGGCGCTGGCCGTAATCAAAGCTGAGCGCATGGCACACATAGCCTTGCTGCTGAGCCAAGGCTAACAGAGTGACGGAATCCAGTCCGCCGGATAATAAAACAATAGCTTTTTTTGGCATGGGCTTATTTACCTTGGGCATCGTTCCAAAGCAATTTATGGAGTTGAATTTGAAAACGAACGGGCAATCTATCCTGTAAGATTTTATCAGCCAATTCGGTAGGATGCTGCTGTCCCATCACCGGCGAAAACAACACCTGGCAACGTTCAGTCAAATTGTATTCGGTTAACAGCGCTTTAGACCAGTCATAATCTTCATTGGTTCCGATCACAAATTTTATCTGGTCGTCGGAACCAATAAAATCAATATTTTGGTAGAGATTTTTAGCCAACTCACCAGAGCTTGGGGTTTTTAAATCCATGACTTTAATAACACGCGCATCCACGCCCGACACATCGATTGCGCCACTGGTTTCCAAAGACACCTTGTAACCCGCATCCGCCAACGCAGTCATTAATTCCAGGCAGACCGGTTGCGCCAACGGTTCACCGCCTGTGACGGTCACGTAGCGTGTATCGTACTCAGCCACCGCAGATAAAATAGCCGCCAGAGACATGCGTTGCCCACCGGTAAACGCATACGCGGTGTCGCAATACACACAGCGCAACGGGCAACCGGTTAAACGAATAAACACGGTAGGTAAACCAACGGTATTCGATTCACCCTGTAACGAGTAAAAAATTTCGGTGATTCGTAAGGAACTGTCGGTCAAGGTTTAACATCCGTTAAGGTAGCCAGTTTTTTACTGGCTAAATACGCCGCATTGGAACTAGGGTAATCCTTGCTAATGCGCGTTAAATATTCACGGGCTTGCACCGTATTGTTCTGCTCAATTTCAATATAGCCTAGCTTGAGCAAGGCATCCGGCACTTTCGGGCTGGCAGGGTAATTATCAATCACTTTATTGAAAGCCGCCTTGGCTGCCTCGGCATCTTGTTTAACGCGATACGCCTCACCCAGCCAATACTGCACGTTGCTGGCATAACCACCGCCTGGGTATTTAAGCAAATACGCATCGAAAGACGTGATTGCCTCGTCCGTTTGGCCAATGCTGAGCTGGTTATAGGCTTGTTTATATTCCTGTTTTTCTTCTTCCGTTGCCGATATCGCTGCATCTGCCGAGACCGCTTTAGGAGCCGCTTGCGGAACTGGGTCTGGCACAGGCGTAGCTTCCGCTGCTGCCGCAGGAGCGCCTGCCCTAGCATCAGTCACTACGGCTGGATCACTGGGCGCTACATCGGTTGCCGGTGTCGCGGCATCAATCGGCGGCGGCACTGCAC
>NZ_FUKI01000135.1 GCF_900163755.1 Crenothrix polyspora
TATTGGCGTAATTTGCCAATCG
Organism: Crenothrix polyspora; assembly: GCF_900163755.1. Taxonomy (GTDB): domain Bacteria; phylum Pseudomonadota; class Gammaproteobacteria; order Methylococcales; family Methylomonadaceae; genus Crenothrix; species Crenothrix polyspora. The sequence continues at coordinate 23 of NZ_FUKI01000135.1, forward strand.
CAGCAGCTGCATGAGATTCCCCGCACTTTTAATCACACCCCGTTAATGCGGATGATTTTCTTGCTACGATGGCCAGCCACGGTTGTTCTGCTAGCGGTTTACCGGCAGGTCGATAATAATGGTTCAACACAGTGAAGCCTGCGGTTTGCAAAAATAATCTACTGGTCTCTAATTGCAGATAATGCCCGTAACGCTGTCCAGACCAACCTTCGCCATTACCGCGCGGATTAGATATAAACAATATGCCCTCTGGCCTTAAGGCTGTATGCAAGTCTAAAAGCACCCGTGGTAGTTCTGTACTGGGCACATGAAATAACGACGCGTTGGCAAACACACCGTCAAAAGCGTGCTGTGCTAAGCTGAGGCTCAGAAAGGTTTGATGCAGAATGGGGCAGCCCGTGTAGACACGCGCCATTGTACAAAATACTTCGCTACCATCAAGACCCACAGGACGATGTCCCCGTGTTTTAAAATACGCCACATCTCGACCAGGCCCGCAGCCAAAATCTAAAATATCCAGTTGCTTATTGTTTGGCAACGGCGCTAAGAAAGCGGCGTAATTTTGACTGACATCGTGGTCTTTAGTGCCTTGCCAAAACGCATCGGCATTTTGATTGTAATGGCTTAGCGTCAGCGTTTCTATAGTATTTAATTCAGCGGTGTTGGCTATCATGCTTTTCTTTGCGTATCGCAATCGCTTATATCGCGGTAGACCAGCGCAGGTGCTGATTTTAAAAACACATCCGCATCAAAATGCTTTAGCCAGGCCACGTTTACAATAACGTCTTCATACAGCCAATAATACAGCCCAGATTGAAACACGCTATACCGACAGTTATATTGGCACTGTAACCATTGATTGTTGAGTGAGCCAACCATGTGAGGCAGGCTGTCTACTTTACTAGCCCAATAAGCAAGACTTTGATCTACTGTATTTATATAAAAACGGTCGAAAATCAGTAGCTCATTGCTCACCACAGGAGGCTTCACTCGATTGCCTTGTCGGTCATCACCGTGCTGATCAATAACACAGCGTTTATCTAAAACAAATAGCGCGGGCGGAAAATATACAGCGTGTTGATGGCCAATAGCAGAACGTTGCATAACATCGGCTGGACTTCTTTGGCTTTTGTCCCATTGCTTAATAATGATTTGTAAAATTAATAGCGACACAATTGATACTACTCTCTAAAAAACAACTTCTCTTCTAATGATTTACCATGACTCAACTGCCGATAACGCCACTGATTAGCACTGATACACTGCATTAGCTGCATATCCATATTGGCTTCTAGGTCTGAATTATAGGTAATAATAAATTCGTTTTTTTGTGGGTTAGTAATTTGCTCAACACCGTTTAAAAGCTGAAGTTTAGCCATAAGTTCTGTTGCCGGACACGCTTCCATTTGCAACGTTATAAAACGGATGTTGGCTTGCTGCTCGTTTATCGTGGCATATTCTGGCTGCAAAATCCCTTTTTCCAATAATAAAACCCGCTGACACAAGCGATCCAGCTCAGTTAAATCATGAGAACTGATAACAAAAGTTGTCTCTGTTGATTGTTCGGCAATAATTGAACGTACAGTACGGACATTAACGGGATCTAAGCCAGCGGTAGGCTCATCCAGCAATACCAATGCCGGCTTGCCTATTAAAGCTTGGGCAATTGCCACCCGTTTACCCATACCGTGACTAAGCACTTGCGGCTTTTTGTGTGCTATATCACTGAGCGTTACCGCCTCCAGTACACGATTGGCTTCTGAGATTGCTTGCTGCCGAGTTAATCCTTGTAAACGCGCATAAAAAACCAATTGTTCTATAAGAGTAAAGCTTGGATCTAATCGCGCATCTTGCGGCAAAGCAGACACCTTACCAATCAACTGCGTTGCGCCAGGCGAGTAGCCAAACAAGCTAACTTTACCTGATGTTGGCCGTAAAAAGCCGCATAGAATACTCAACAACGTGGTTTTACCCGCACCGTTTGGACCAACTAAACCGATAGGTTCGCCCGCCTCTAACTCAAAATTGAGATTGCTAAGTGCAAGTTTGCCCGAATAAACATGGCTTAATTGTCGGCATTGAATAATCGCTGTTTTCATAATGTTTGCCTTACCATTAACCAACGACCTAAGCCCAATAAAACCAAGGCTTGCAAAATAGGAATATAAGCCAATTGCAAAGTTTTCCACTCCGACAACTTGGTTAAATCGGCTATTTGATAGCCTGGAATCAAACATTTAAAAAAGTCCAGTACCGGCAAATAATGCGCCAAGCCACTGATAATAGCCGCAAGAAACGTCCAAATTAAAATAGCCCACAACGTTGCTTGGCGCACCGATTTAACTTTGGCAGACAATACCGCCATCATGGCGGTGAAAGGTAAAATCGCCAAAGCAACATTAACAACAATGGCTAACAGATTAGCTAATGCGGCAGAAAAAAGTGTAGCGTCACGGTAAACTACCAAAGCCAGCGTTGCTAATGCCGTCATGCTAATTAATAGCATCTGTATCAGCATAACACCCAAAAATCGTCCAAAGAAAATACTGTCACGACTACTGCGTAAAGCGATAAAACGCAATGTACCGCGTTCTCGATCGGAACAGCTTTGATCGGCGGCCAGGTTAATGCTTAACATAGGAAAGATAAACAAGGCAAAATGCCAATAAACTGCAAATTCTGGGATAGCCCAGTGGTGTAAAGAACTCAGGCCAATAAAATCAAAAAAACTAGAGCCCTCAATAAACCCTTGACCTTTTATGAGCATATCGGCAGCAAAACGCAACGGATACCGCAAGATAACATACCAAACAACGGCAAAGGTTAGCAAAGACAGCAGGCCTTTGCGGGTTGCAAAAAACCTTTTCAGTTCAAATTGGCTAATAAGTAAGAGCTGGTTAAAGAAGCCGGAGTGCATAATTTTATTTTAATTCCGTTGAGTCATGAGGACTTGCCATCTAAAACACTGCGTGTATTGCTTTAGATTCTAGCGTAATTACAACGTATTCGCTACGACACATTAAACACGGTGAATTAAAAATAAACTCGCTAAACCTAAGAAAATAAAAAAACCCATAGAATCGGTAATTGACGTTAACATAACACTGGTACCAATAGCCGGATCTTTACCAAACTTATAGCGCAATAACGGGATAGCTAAACCCACCGAAACCGCAACGATTAAGTTAATAAACATGGCCATTGCCATCACCGCCGCCAGCGCCAAATCTCGATACAACAACCACACTAAAAAACCCACTAAAAATCCAATCAATGTGCCGTTTAGCGCAGCCAATGTCAGTTCTTTTTTAATCAACCGGCGTTTATTAACCGGTGTTATTTGGCCTAATGCCAGCGATCGTATAATCAAAATACTGGTTTGATTACCTGTATTACCCCCCGTTGCGGCGATAATTGGCATCAACGAAGCCAGCGCGACCAATTGTAAAATCACATCTTCAAACAATCCAATAATACGCGTGGAAACAAATGCCGTGGCAATATTAATCAGCAGCCAACCCCAACGATTTTTAGCGCTTTTCCAAACACTGGAGAACAAGTCCTCTTCTTCGGACACCCCTACTTTGGCAAGCATGTCTTCGTCAGTTTTATCACGGATGAAATCGACAATACTGTCTACACATAAACGACCTTGCAAACGACCGTCGCTATCAACAACTGGCGCTGAAATAAGATCGTAGCGCTCAAAAGCCCGTGAAGCCTCGGCGATTTCTTGCCCAGCCTGAAAATGTACAAAATCGCTGATCATCACATCGGCCACCGACTGCACCGGCAAATGCGTCAATAATCGGTGTATGGGTAAAATACCTTTTACAATACCGTGCTGATCAACAACAAAAAATTTATCTGTATGCTTAGGCAGCTTACCCAGTTTACGAATGTAAGCGGCAACAGCTTTTAAATTCAGGTCATCTTGTATAACAATCATGCCCAAATCCATGCGTGAACCAACCTGATTTTCTTGGTAAGATAAAATATCGTTTAAGTGCTTACGTTCTTTATTATTTAAAGAACGCAGAATTTTCAACATGGCTCGCTTAGGTAAGTCAGCGGCTAAATCAGCAATTTCATCGGTATTTAATTTACCAGCGGCATTAACAATTTCTTCCGCCTCCATGCTGGATATTAACGTCTGCCTTACCGCATCAGACACTTCCAGTAAAACATGGCCGTCATCGTCTATTTTTATGGCATCCCAGGCAATCTGGCGCTGATCTAACGGCAGAGACTCTAAAATATAAGCAATATCAGCAGGATGCAAGAGATCGAATTTTTCTTGTAAGCGATTTTGTTGTTGTTTATTAAGCACAGCCTCGACCAAATCATGATTAATGATAGGCCCACGCTCTACTAATGATTTTTCTAGCTGCTGCTTTTCAAGCAGCGTCACAATTTCTTGTAATTGCTGCTGTAAAAATTGTGTGGGACTGAGTGTGTTGGAAGATGCCATAACGTAGGGTCTACTTAAGGTGGATCGATAGCGGTTATTAACGACACCGTTAACGACACAAATAATGTGTTTACAGCGTTATTGTAATTCAATTTTAAATAAAACCACGTTATCGCAGGAAATAGGCTTAGATAACCTTTTTTTGTATGTCTTTATTCGCCTTTAAAAAAACACTTACCAAGCACGTAGGAAAATTTAAAAACATCTTTTACATTGATTTTTCAAATCAACGAATTGAATAATCAACACAGTAAAACCTACACTTAAGGCCGCCGTGCCCCTGTAAAATGTTTACGCCAATATTGATTATTAAGATCGGATACCAACACCCTACCGGTACGCTGACTGGGCGCATGAATAAACTCATCATCCTCAATATAAATACCCACATGAGAATAGGCTCTACCATTGGTATTAAAAAACACCAAGTCGCCAGGCATCAGCTCGGCTTTTGTAATCGCTGGCAATACGTGCGCCATATCCTGCGCTCTACGCGGTAACGATTTGCCATATTGTTTATAAACATGCTGAACAAAACCGCTGCAATCAAAACCCTCTTCTGGCGAAGATTTTCCGTAGCGATAAGGCGTGTCTTCTAAGCTTAATGCGTAATCAACAATAGCTGCTTTATTTTTGACAGACCCAATAACACCAGGTTTTATGTCTGGCGAACTGGCGCAGCCTGAAAACAACAGCACGACACCCACCAAGACACTAAAGCGCATAAATCCATATAAATAACTGCCCGTATTATCGTTTGTTTTAATCTCATATCTGTCCATAATAAAAACCCTGCTAATAAAAGTTTTTCGTAGTTGACATCCGTTATAAAAAGCGCGGCTAACAAAGTGACATTTGATTTTCTCTCATCTGTTTGGAGCGCGTTTTTAATAGCAATCAACTCTCTATCAGTATAGATCGTGGCAGTATGCTGCACAGAATATTGAACACGATACGACATAATTTTCTGCTGAATCCAATAATTAATAAAACGCCAGCTCATTGGCAAAAGACATCAATATCCATTAAAATACAGCTACTTCGTATTATTGTTGTACTTAGCAGGCGCTTAACTCAGTTTAGAGAACAAACTCAATGCCAACATTAAAATACATCCGCTGGCTCAGTTGTTTTTTAAGCCTTACAGCATCAAGTTGTGCCGATTTAACACCGCGCCTAAGCGTCGAACCACCACTAAAAAATGTCATTCTGATTATTGGCGATGGTATGGGGCCACAGCAGATCGGCCTATTATTATCCTATGCAAGACAAGCGCCCAACTCTGTTATTAAAAATCGCCGCACGGCACTGGATCGCGTGCTTAATAACGGTCAATTGGGCATTTCTTTAAGCTATCCCGATAATGCCTTAGTAGTGGATTCTGCTGCATCAGCCAGCCAAATAGCCACGGGAAAATTTGCCGGTTCAGAAATGCTCGGGCTAGACAAAGACGGTAATCCACAAACCAATATTATCGAACACGCCAAACGTCTGGGTAAAGCGACAGGATTGGTTTCTGACACGCGAATTACCCATGCGACACCGGCGGCCTTTGCTGCACACCAAACCCATCGTAGCCAAGAAAATGACATTGCCGACGATTTATTAGCCGCAGAACCAGATGTGATGTTCTCGGGTGGTTTTAATAATTGGATACCCCAGCACGCCAACGATAAACACTCAGCACTGCATGCGCAATTATCACAATTAATAAAACACAGTTTTCCAGTAACATCTGAGCGTAAAGACAATAAAAATTTGCTGACTGTAGCACAACAAAAAAACTATACGCTGGCGTTTAACAGCACGCAAATGCAACAAGCACGCGGTAAAACGTTGGGCTTATTTGCAGATTCCAGTATGGCAAATGGTATTATTGAAGCGCACAATAAAAACACTGCCCAACACACCGAACCCACGCTAACAGAAATGACGCAAAAAGCGTTGGAAATTCTGGATTTTAATCCAAAAGGATTTTTCCTGATGGTAGAAGCAGGACAAATTGATTGGGCGTGCCACCATAATGACACCGGTTTGTTATTACACGAAATGTTACGTTTTAATGACATGCTCAATACAGTTTTGGATTGGGCAGCCAAGCGCAATGATACTTTAATTATTGTCACTGCTGACCATGAAACCGGTGGCTTTGGTTTCAGCTATTCCAATGCTAATCCACCCAAAGGTCGTCATTTATCGGGCAGTGCCTTTGCCGGTGGCACGCTATTTCAACCTAAGTTTAATTTTGGTGATCCGATGATATTAGACAAACTGTACGCACAACAACGCAGTTATCATGATATTTTTGCCGAGTTTACGGCTTTACCCAAAAACCAGCAGACCGCTAAAACACTGGTTAAAAAAGTAAATCATGACACATCATTTGCTATTACCGAAACAGATGCGACTAACATATTAAAAACCAAAATTAAGCCTAATTATCATTCTGACCAATCTAAAATAGCCAAAAACACCCCTATAATGCCTGTTAACGCAGCATTTTTTATAGGCGATATGGATAATCGTGAAAACTTGCTGGCACAAGCCGTCGCCACAAAGCAAAGTGCAGTGTGGGCAACCGGCAGCCACACCAGCACACCGGTATACGTTTTTACACAAGGACCAAAACATATCACTGCTCAGTTCAAGAAGATTTTACACCACACGGAGTTAGGCCAGTTAGCACTGGATGCCCTACAATGCTCCCATGCTAATGCTGTTTGTAATAAACCGCCTCCCCCAGCCAATGTCGTGGAGTAGATAATCCGCTATGAGAATATTTGTAATTGTTAGTCTAGTGATGTTAGTTAACGGGCTGTTTGCTTGGTTAATCAACTTACCTCAGAATGTAGGCCAAGACGTGCCACAAGGCAAGCTTAACAGCTTGTCGTTTGCACCGTTTCGTACAGGGCAAAGTCCTTTAGAAGAAAAATTCCCCAGCGCTGAGCAAATTGACGAAGATTTGCGTTTATTAGCGCAAAAAACCCATATTGTGCGCACTTATTCCAGTGCGCGGGTGATGAATACCATTCCGTCTTTGGCGCAAAAACACGGTTTGGAAATGATTCAAGGTGCGTGGATAGGCTTTGTTAAAAAAGACATTCGAACCGAAATTGCAGAATTAATTCACGCGGCCAATACTTACCCCGATGTTGTTAAACGGGTGATTGTGGGTAACGAAGTGTTATTGCGCGGTGAGATGGAGCCGGAAGAGCTGATTGGCTATATCCGCGAAGTGAAAGCCGCCATTAAACAGCCGGTGTCTTACGCCGATGTTTGGTCGATGTACATGAAAAATCCCCAGTTAATTAAAGAAGTAGACTTTATCACTATCCATATCTTGCCATACTGGGAAGACGAGCCGATTCCCGTTAGCCAAGCGCCGGCACATATCGCTAAAATTTATAATATTGTTCGTAAAGAAGCCGAAAGCATTGCCCCAGGCAAGCCAATCTTGATTGGGGAATCCGGCTGGCCAAGTGCAGGACGACAACGTGGCTGGGCCGTGCCTAGCGTTAGCAACGAAGCCGAGTTTATTAGAGGCTTGCTTAAAGTGGCTACCGAAAATAAGTTTGATTACAACATTGTCGAAGCCTTTAACCAACCCTGGAAAGATGCGTTAGAAGGCGTGATCGGTGCAAACTGGGGCATTTTTACCGCAGATCGCAAGCATGACGTGTTTCCGCTCACGGGTAAAGTCTACGAGAATGTCAATTGGTTAACGCAATTTGGCTATACCTGTGCGCTGTTACTGGCGGTGACGCTATGCTATCGTAAAAAATTACACGCACTGAGTATCTCACAGCACGCGGTGTTTTTACTGTTCTCACACCTATTATTACTGGTGCTGGTAAGTTTGGCCTGCCATCTTTGGTATACCAGCTATAACAATACACAGTATTGGCAATCGTTTGCCGCTGTCAGTTTAAATGTGGCGCTGGTGGTGTTATTAATGCAGCGTGCCAGCCATATACTTACTAAACAAACCAACCCTAAAACAGGGCTATGGTTATACGGCCTGTATCTGTTTTTGGTGATCTTAGCCCTGAACAGAACCTTCGACTTAGCCACCGATGGCCGCTATATCAGCTTCCCCTTTAGCTTAACAGCGCTTCCTGTGCTAGGCTTACTGGGTTTAATGATTCTGCACTATTTAGCCAATAAGCCTTTACCAGAAAAAACCCTTGCGCTTGACGTTCTCCTGGGCAATCAACGTATCGTGGTGCATCATAAAATTATCGGCTACGGTTTACTGGCGATGGTGGTGGGCTTACTGTTTGGCGAAATTCGTTCTTTTATGGTGGGCAGAGATTTTGTCGCTGAACACCCTGAGTTTATCCAGCGTTTCGGACGGGCATTTGTGTTTACTATTACCAATCTGCAACTGGTTGAATGGCTGGTTAGCCTGATAATTTTGGCCGCTGCTTTTTTACTGTGTAAACAACCCATTCGCCGCCTACACTAATCCCTACATGTCACCCACACTCACTATCAATTTAGACACCGGTTTTTTACATATCACTACTGAACCAGGACGTATTCCGCTCAGCCGTTTATTGGGTTTTGCGGCACGGATCAGTAGTAAACGAAAATTTTTGTTGGTCAGCAAAATCTTGGGTAAACACCATCCAGTAGCACCGCGCATGATGAGTTGGTCTTACCGTGCCTTAGCGCGTGCCTTGCTTAAACACAGTCTCATTGGCGAATCTCTCTGGCTAGGCATGGCAGAAACCGCTACTGGTTTGGGCTACGGTGTCTTTGCCGCCGCTTATCGTGAAGGCGTGCGCAACAGCTTGTTTATACAAACCACCCGCTACCATATCGACGGTGTGAAACGTTTGGAATTTACAGAAGCCCACAGCCATGCCACCGATTTCTTCCTATATTATCCCGATACAGAAGAACGCCAGCAGCAGTTTTATCATGCGCAAACCCTGGTATTAATTGATGATGAAATCAGCACCGGTAAAACCTTTTTACGTTTGATTCAAGCTTACCAAGCCATTAACCCTAATCTGTGCAAAGTGTTTATTGTCAGCCTGGTTAATTTTGCCAACCCGATTGATCGCAAAGCCCTAGAAACAGAAGCCGGCGTGCTGGTACAGTGGGTTTCTCTCAGGCAAGGCTGTTTTCATTTTGAAGAACACGATAATCCCGCATTGGCCGCTATAACGGTCAACGTATTGGGTAATGGCCGCTGTAAAAAACAGTTATTCGGTTGGCCAGGACGACAAGGCTTAAATGCGCCAATTACACTCGACAGTGATATTGTTAATGCCTTACTGAACTTCTTTAAACCCGCAACAACCAGCGACACCTTGATACGTCCGGTTTTGATTCTAGGATCGGGTGAATGCAACGTGCCTGCTTACTTGCTTGGCCGCGAACTGGAACGGCACGGCTATAAGGTAAAAGTGCAAAGTACCACGCGCTCGCCGATTCACGTCAGCAATGCCATAACCTCAGTCATTCAATTTGAAGATAATTACGATGACCAGATCCCTAATTTTATCTACAACCTTGACCCCAGCGCGTATCAAGAAATTATCCTGTGCCATGAAACACCGTTGTGCCACGCTTTGCGCACACTGCTTGATCAATGGCACGCTATCAGCGCCCGCATAGACCTTCCGGCACACTCAACCCATGCAAGCTTACATTTTTTTAGACCTTGACGATACGCTGTTTCAAACGCTCAAAAAATGCGCCGAGGACGATTATCCGCACTTAAAGTTACGCGCTACTTTACCAGACGGTACGCCCAATTCTTTTGCTACCGCTAAGCAGCAATGGTTGTGGCAGTGGTTGGCCAGAGATTTTAAAATGGTGGCGGTAACCGCACGAGATTTTCATGCCTTTGGCCGTGTTGATTTACCGTTTCAGGAAGACGTGGTGTTAAATCACGGTGCGGTTATTTTAGATAAGCAACGCAATATAGATGCGCTGTGGATGGCTAAAATGCAAGCTGCATTGCCATTTTACGTTGAGAAATTAATGGCCGTTTGGCAACAGGTTACAGCGTTTTGTGCGTCAGATACAGGCTTTAAACTCAGATTGGTTGATGACTTTGATATGACGTGGTATGGCGTTATCAAGCATAAATCCGGCATCGAAGCTGCATTGCTACCGATATTGCACGCTATAAAAACACACGAGCATTTTGTTGATGGCAGTCTGTATTGGCATTTAAACGGCAATAATTTGGCGATTTTACCCAAAATAATCAATAAACAGGATGCGGTGGCGTATTTGATTGCACGTTATAAACAGCAATTTTCCGAGCTAATCACTTTTGCCGCCGGTGATAGTCAATCTGATGCGGCGTTTTTGGCACTTTGTGATTATGCACTGATTCCAACCAATACCCAGTTGTTCAAAACATTCATTCCTTAAGCAGATTATTTCGGCGAGGTACTGCACTTAATCTGGCAAAATCTGCTCATCTAAAGTATTACAAATCTACACGTCACTTGTTATCAATGCAAAATAAAAACACTGTAAGCATTTATACGTATTGTATGTAAAAGCAATTTATATCATTATGCTGCTAGGCCTACTTGTGTGGGCGACACAAAGCAAGCTCGATCTGACTCAAGTGATAATACGTCATTGAGTCTGTTAGTCGCCATGTTAATACAAGAGATATAAAGTGCATTCAAATTATTTGGTTGTGGCTAGTACAAATATGATTTCTATAAAAATCCGCATTATACTTAGCATAACTGCTACAGTAACCTTAGGTAGTGTAGTCACTGACAATGCTTATGCTGATACTATCAAACAATTTCCCATTCTTGAAAGACTTCAGCGTCAAGGGAAACCGTTAGCAAGTGAAACCACAAAATGGATGAAAAAATGGCGAGGTGTCGACCTAGATAACCCCGTATTTAAACTGAATGAACTCTCAGGCAGTTCATCTGTGTATTTAAAAGTCCGAAAGCCAGATCCTACCGATAAAGACGGCTACAAAGCCTATGGCACATTCGCGTCAAGCAACGCATCGGGCAATCCTTACACTGAAATTGCCTATTTTAATCTAGCGGCTATCTTAGGCTACGATCATATTTTTCGGCCTGCCGTTCGCTATGCATTAGGGGCACGAGCAAGACAGGCATTCAAGTTTTTACTGCAAAATACAGTTATTCCTGTAGGCAATCGTCTTGAAAACAAAATACACGTTTTGCAAGACATTGCAACCGGCAAGCCACTGAAAGGTTGCTTAAAAGCCAAAAAACTCGATACAAACATGGCTTACGATGCCATTGCCGACATAAAAAATAATTTGCCTCGAAAAAACAACGCTATCATCGCCGCTTTGCAGGCTGGCAATACACAACCCAGTTCCAGTCAAAAGCTTACTCTTCTATCAGGTTATAAAGCCAATCTACTGCAATTGGCACGCGAGTATTCAATCATCATGACCTTGGATGTTATCTTTCAGCAATGGGATCGTTACAGCGGTGCTAATGTTGTTTTAGCAAAAGATAATACGGGTATAGCGCATTTTTATTCCACAGATAATGGCGGTGCTACATTAGAAAAAAATACAACGCAAGTAGTGCATAATCTCAAAAATTTTAGTCGCTATGACCGCAAAACAATTCAACAATTAAGAGCGCTGTATGTTTTTTTGGTGACCCCATCCAAAGGTTTTCTAGGCTACAAAAATGCAGAAACTTTTGTGGTTGATTTGGGGTTATATAACAATCTAAAACCAACAGAATACGTTGCTATACTCAAACAAAACTTGCGGCTACTGCTTAATCAGGTGGCTAACGTTGAGCGTCAGTTTGGTAACAAGGCCTACCTGCCATAATAGTTTACAAAACCAAGGCTGAAACTTAAAATTGTTGATGATCAACATGGTATAATTTTGTATAGTATCCCAGTTTACACATTTTATGACGGGATGAGTCGCAGGATTCATCCCGTTTTGCACATTTGAGGTGGCGTGTTTGAGCAAGTCGGCATTATTGGTATTGGAAGATGGCACAGTATTTAACGGCGTATCGATAGGCGCTGACGGTTGCTCAGTGGGTGAAGTGGTATTTAACACCGCGATGACCGGCTATCAGGAAATTCTCAGCGATCCGTCTTATGCGAAACAGATCGTCACATTAACCTATCCGCACATAGGCAATGTCGGCACCAACAGCGAAGATGACGAATCGGCGGGCGTGTTTGTCAGTGGCTTAGTCATCCGAGATTTACCCTTGCTGACCAGTAATTGGCGCAATGAAATGTCTTTGCAAGATTATTTGCTGAAACATAATGTGGTGGCTATTGCCGATATAGACACCCGCAAGCTCACTCGGTTATTGCGCGACAAAGGTGCGCAACGCGGTTGTATTATTGCTGGCGAAACTGTTGATATCGAAACCGCACAACAAGCTATCGCTGGCTTTTCTGGCTTAAAAGGCCTCGATTTAGCCAAAGAAGTTACCACTGCCAAGTCTTACGAATGGACAGAAGGTGTGTGGGATTTACAAGCAGGCCATCAACCCGGCGTAAACCTCACCAAGCATGTTGTTGCCTACGATTTTGGTATCAAACGTAATATCTTAAGATTGATGGTCAAGCGCGGTTGTCGCATTACCGTAGTGCCAGCGACTACGCCAGCCGATGTGGTGTTGGCCATGCAGCCGGACGGTGTGTTCTTGTCCAATGGCCCTGGCGATCCTGAGCCGTGTACTTACGCTATTGAAGCCATTAAAACCATTCTTGCTACCCAAACTCCAGTGTTAGGTATTTGCTTGGGTCATCAGCTACTCGCTTTGGCCAGTGGCGCACAAACCGAAAAAATGAAGTTCGGCCATCACGGTGCCAACCATCCCGTGCAAGAGCTGGCTACTGGCCGAGTGATGATCAGCAGCCAAAACCACGGCTTTGCAGTTAACGAAGCCAGTTTGCCGGATAATCTAATTCCGACTTACCGTTCGTTATTTGATGGCAGTTTGCAAGGTATAGAACGCACCGACTGCCCCGCCATGAGTTTTCAGGGACATCCTGAAGCCAGCCCTGGCCCGCATGATGTGGAGTTTTTGTTTGATTGGTTTATTGCCAAGATGGATGCGGCGAAGTCAGCTTAACATTAGTATTATCAGATATTGCCATGACAACTTTGCGAAAAATCACTTATTTATCGGAGCAAGAATATTTAGTTGCTGAACTGACTGCCAACGTGCGTCATGAATATATTGATGGGCAAATTTATGCGATGGCTGGGGCAAGCGAGAACCATAACCGTATCGCGGGCAATGTGTTTTTTCAATTACGGGCGGCAGCTCGCGGTGGACATTGCGGTGTTTTCATGAGTGACATGAAACTGAAAATTGCCTGGCAAAAAGCGTATTATTACCCTGATGTTATGCTGGCTTGCCATCGTCAGGATGATGGGGAACATTTTAAGCAACAACCTTGTCTCATTGCTGAGGTGTTATCCCCCAGCACAAACAAAACGGATCGGCGCGAAAAGCTCTGGGCTTATCAAAAAATACCCAGTTTGCGGTATTACTTACTGGTGAGCGCTAATCGAGAAAACGTTGAATATTTTGTCCGTAATAGCCAGGACGAGTGGCAATCGGCACTGCTGGAAGCGCATGAAACGATCACAGTTGAATGTGAAAACTATCAGGCAGTTTTGAGTTTGACTGATATTTATGAGGATGTGGTATTTGATGGCTGATGCTACGGTCTTATTAGTAAATCGTTAATGCATCAATGAATTGACGGAGGTGCGACATGTTACAAATAACTTTAGAACTTAAAAATAACGAGGATGAAAATCTTTTATTGCCTTTGTTGCAACGTTTAGGTATCAGCTACACAATGCTAAAAAAAGAAGACATTAATCCCGACAGTCTTGATTTCCACCGCCGCGTTATTGAACAAGGTGTTGATGTAGTAGATTTTAATAGCTTACTGCAAGAATTTAATAAAAGCCGCCAAGATAGATATTTACCGTTTGACAGCGAATGAAGTTATTGGACAGCAACATTCTTATTTATTCGCAACAAACACAATATGCTTATTTGCGCCCCCTTATTTTTGATAAAGAAAGCTATGCTTCAAAAATTACCCAACTTGAAGTATTAGGTTTTCATCGTTTGGATGATAAAGCCATGCAATATTTCACAAGCTGCTTCCAGTTTATAAAATTGATTGCCATAAATAACACTATTATTGATAGCTCGATTATTCTGCGTCAGCAACGAAAAATGTCTTTAGGTGATGCCATTATTGCCGCGACTGCCTTGCTTTACGACGCGACAATAGTAACGCGCAATGTGGATGATTTCTTAAGTATCAAAAATCTAAAGGTCATAAACCCTATTTTGTAATGATATTCTCGCCAAAACCCAACACACACTAAAACAAACGGTAGAACATGCCCAAAAGAACCGACATAAAATCGATATTACTCCTAGGCGCAGGCCCCATTGTTATTGGCCAGGCCTGCGAATTTGACTATTCCGGCACACAAGCCTGCAAAGCCCTGCGCGAAGAAGGCTACCGTGTCATTCTGGTCAACTCCAACCCTGCCACTATCATGACCGACCCTGATATGGCCGATGCGATTTATATCGAACCTATTGATTGGCAAACTGTAGAAAAAATCATCGCCAAAGAACGCCCCGATGCTATCTTGCCCACAATGGGTGGCCAAACCGCGTTAAATTGCGCCTTGGATTTGGACAAACACGGCGTGCTGGCCAAATACGGCGTGGAAATGATCGGCGCCACCAAAGCAGCCATCCACATGGCCGAAGACCGCGAACAATTCAACCAGGCCATGCGCCGCATTGGTTTTGAAGTCGCCAAATCCAAAACCGCGCACTCTATGGAAGAAGCCTTCGCCGCACAACTGGAAGTGGGTTATCCCACTGTCATACGCCCCTCATTCACTATGGGTGGCAGCGGCGGCGGTATCGCTTACAACAAGGAAGAATTCGTCGAAATTTGCGAACGCGGTCTGTATTTATCGCCCACCAAAGAACTGTTGATTGAAGAATCGGTGCTGGGCTGGAAAGAATTCGAAATGGAAGTGGTACGCGACCACAAAAACAATTGCATCATCGTCTGCTCCATTGAAAACTTTGACCCAATGGGCGTGCATACCGGCGATTCCATCACGGTTGCCCCCGCACAAACGCTAACCGACAAAGAATACCAAATTCTGCGTAATGTATCGCTTGCCGTATTGCGGGAAATTGGTGTCGATACCGGCGGCTCCAACGTACAGGTAGCGATTAATCCCGTCGATGGCCGCATGATCGTCATTGAAATGAACCCACGGGTATCACGTTCGTCGGCTTTGGCCTCTAAAGCTACCGGTTTTCCGATTGCCAAGGTGGCGGCAAAATTGGCGGTGGGTTTCACACTGGACGAGCTGCAAAATGAAATCACCGGCGGAGCAACACCGGCTTCTTTTGAGCCGTCGATTGATTACGTGGTGGTTAAAGTACCGCGCTTCACCTTTGAAAAATTCCCGCAAGCCGATGACCGCTTGACCACGCAAATGAAATCGGTTGGCGAAGTGATGGCCATAGGCCGCACCTTCCAGGAAGCGCTGCAAAAAGCCTTGCGCGGTTTGGAAATCGGTATCAGCGGCCTGGATGAAATTACCGATTTAACCTCACCGGATGCGGGCGATAAAATGCGCCGCGAAATGCGTCATCCTGGCCCCAATCGCTTGCTGTATGTTGCCGATGCCTTCCGTAGCGGCATGAGTCTTAGCGAAGTTCACGACTCCAGTAAAATTGACCCGTGGTTTTTAGCGCAGGTTGAGGATTTGGTCATTACCGAACAATCCCTATCCACCAAAACCTTGTCGACCTTAAAAGAAGGTGAGTTGTACAAGCTTAAACGCAAGGGATTTTCCGATATTCGCATTGCGAAATTATTGGGTGCCTCAGAAAACGAAGTCCGTAATGTTCGCCATAAACAAAATCTGCATCCGGTGTATAAACGCATCGATTCGTGCGCGGCGGAGTTCTCCTCCGATACTGCGTATTTGTACTCAACCTATGAAGAAGAGTGCGAAGCGCGAGTTACCGACAAGGAAAAAATCATCATACTTGGCGGTGGCCCCAACCGGATTGGCCAGGGCATCGAGTTTGACTACTGCTGTGTCCACGCGGCTTTGGCTTTGCGTGAAGACGGTTACGAAACCATCATGGTCAACTGCAACCCTGAAACCGTGTCCACCGATTTTGACACCTCAGATCGTTTGTATTTTGAATCGTTAACGCTGGAAGACGTGCTGGAAATTGTGCATTTGGAAAAACCCAAAGGCGTGATTGTGCAATACGGCGGCCAAACCCCACTGAAACTGGCGCGTGCCTTGGAAGCCGCTGGCGTGCCGATTATTGGCACTTCACCGGATTCCATCGACTTGGCGGAGGACCGTGAGCGCTTCCAGAAATTGCTGGAACGTTTAAACCTGAAGCAACCGCCTAACGCCACTGCACGCTCCACCGAACAAGCCATTAATGCCGCCAAAGAGCTGGGCTATCCCCTGGTGGTGCGCCCGTCTTATGTATTGGGTGGCCGTGCGATGGAAATTGTCTTTAACGAAGAAGGCCTTAACCGCTACATGAAAGAAGCGGTGTCTGTGTCCCATGATTCGCCGGTATTGCTGGATCGGTTTTTGGATGATGCGGTAGAAATGGATGTCGATGCGATTTACGACGGTGAACACACCTTGATTGGCGGCTTGATGGAACATATCGAGCAAGCCGGTGTGCATTCAGGCGATTCGGCTTGTTCTTTGCCGCCTTATGAACTAGCACCTGCTATTCAGGACAGACTGCGTGAGCAAGTCCATGCCTTGGCTGAAGCCTTGGGTGTTAGAGGTTTAATGAATACCCAGTTTGCCGTGCAAGGTGAAGATATTTATGTGCTGGAGGTCAATCCACGGGCTTCGCGTACCGCGCCGTTTGTCTCCAAAGCCACCGGTTACGCATTGGCCAAGATTGCGGCACGGGTAATGGTAGGGCAAACCTTAACACAGCAAGGCATTACCGAAGAGCGTATTCCGAGTTATTTTTCGGTTAAAGAGGCGGTGTTCCCGTTTGTTAAATTCCCAGGTGTTGACCCATTATTAGGCCCTGAGATGAAATCCACCGGCGAAGTCATGGGTGTGGGCAAAACTTTTGGTGAGGCGTTTGCCAAATCGCAACGCGCGGCAGGCGTTAGCTTGAATGCCACAGGTAAAGTACTTATCAGCATTCGTGATGCGGACAAGCACAAAGCCCCAGAAGTGGCTAAAATGCTGGTCAGTAAGGGCTATCAGATTGTCGCTACCGGTGGCACAGCCAAATACATTAAAGACGCGGGTATTCCGTGTGAGATTGTTTACAAAGTTAACGAAGGTCGCCCGAACACGGTGGATATGATTAAGAATGATCAAATTCAGCTCATTATTAACACTACAGAAGGCGCAAAAGCTATTTCGGATTCCTTCACCATGCGCCGCGAAGCCTTGCAACATCGCATCGCCTATTACACAACGATGGCCGGTGCAAAGGCGGCGTGTTATGCTTTAGGCGAATTGGATGCAGGCGAAGTCAACAGTCTGCAAGATTTGCATAAAACCTTGTCATAATAGCTAAAATAAAGTTTTTACACGTAACTGAGATAATGAGCGGGACTTAACCGTTCGTCCTGAAGAAGCTTGGCAGGGCGGACGTTTAAGTCGTTCATGGCACAATTGGACTTAGCAAAGCCTGGTTGTGGGCTGACCATGAACGGCTTACTCTTTATCTTGACTGGCATTGAAAAATAATACCTGTTTGGAGCTGTAAACCATGATTAAAGTACCCCTCACCGTTAAAGGTGCAGAAAAATTACGTGCCGAATTAGAAGAATTAAAATCCGTGGTACGACCACGCATTATTGCATCCATTGCCACTGCCAGAGCGCACGGTGATTTAAAAGAAAATGCCGAATACCATGCCGCTAAAGAGCAACAAAGCTTTGCTGAAGGCCGTATTGGCGAAATTGAAGGCAAATTGTCCAACGCACAAATTATTGATGTCACTAAGGTGGATGCCAATGGCAAAGTAGTGTTTGGCGCAACAGTAGAATTAGAAGCCATTGAATCAGAAAAACGCGTTGTTTATCAAATTGTCGGCGAAGATGAAGCCAGTATTAAAGAAGGCCGTATTTCTATCGGCTCGCCGATTGCGCGTGCCTTAATTGGCAAAGAAATGGAAGACGTGGTAACAGTTAAAGCGCCAGGCGGTAATATCGATTATGAAATCATCAATATTCAATATATCTGATCGGTTAACTCAATTAAACTGTTAGCTTGCGGAAATACCCGCAATAATTAAAACACTGATTAATCCAAAACGGGCTGTGTGTTGCGTACCAATCTAAGCTGATAGTCACTGTATTTATAGCTCCAGTCGTCATACCCATAGCCAAAAAAAACATACCATGCATAACTGCTACTGCTTGCATATGGCGATGACGACCAAAACCACGCCGGTGTTTCTGGAAATGCTGCTGTCACAATAGTCGGGCTGACGGAATTATCATCACAGGCGTTCAAGGTTTTTTCGCCTACCGCGTGGGTTTTACCACTGCTGCAATACACTAAAGTTTTCAACTCCTCTCGTGTGGGCACACGCCAATCGGTATAACCTGCATAATCAACGTTCTTAAAGCTATTCATTGCCTGTTCCCATGAATAGCTTGTTGCCGCACCGGTACAACTTTTGCCTTGCCAATTTTGTCCCAGGCTACACCGCATCCACATTAAGCCTGTTTTAGTGTCTTTTACCAAACCGTCCTTCACTTGATAATGTGCTATTGCTTGCCAACCCGCTGAGCTGTCGTGTTTAGTTTGCAAAGCTTCAATACGCTGCTGACGCTGCGTTTTTGTATTATATTCTAACTGCTTCTGTGCAATAGCTGCATACTGGCCACTAGGGTATTGCTGTAAATAATTTCGATATAATTCAATATTGGGATGCGTTTGAATACTACGCCAATATATTTTTTCAGCGTTACCGGCATCGTCTACTATTTCAACATGCTCAGTCGGTAGGTTTACTGCACGCGACATTTTCATATAACTGTTCAGTTGGGTACGCGCAATATCAGCGAACCGACCCTTCGGATACTGTTTTAAATAATCTCGATATAATTCAACGCTGGGATGGCTTTCAACACTTGCCCAATACAGTTGCTCAATACTGGCTGTGTCCTGCGTTGTTAGATTTTTTGGGGTCGACACAAATGCTTGATACAGCTCAGCTGTGGGCATTAACTCTGCGTAATCGGCTATTTGGGTACGCGCCAATCTTATAAATTTTCCGTTAGGGTACTGATTTAGATACGTACGATAGGCGGCTGCACTGGGGTGTTTTTCTACACTTTCCCAATAAATTTGCTCGGTTTTATCGGCTTCATCATCAGGAAAAACCTCTTTAACATCAATAACAAACATTAAAAATGTCATTATACTGACAACAATACCGGCAATTTTGGTGACGAGGCTTGAATGATGGTGCGCGACAAAAGCCTGAAAAAGTAGCCCCCCTGATACAATAGAGCCCAACAGCTTAAGCACGGTAATAATAAGTGCCGACATGATATGGTTTATTTTATTATTGGCGGCAGTAACCAAGCCAAGTTTCACCTGTTACCACACGACTGAATGCTTACATATTAGCAGAATCGAGCGATTCTAAAACCTCAGCCGCCTCAGAAATAGAAATACTTTGTCTAAATTCATGTCTTCATTTTCAACGCAACCATTAATATATTCACAGCAAAGATCAAAATTCGGCTCGCTGGCTAAATAATCTGCTTCGCTCATACGGTTATCCATATATGAGTAGCCTATAAAATGTATCCTTGCTTGTGGATTAGCCTAATTTACTAAACTCTACTCACTAACTAAAAATAAAAGCTTACAAACGTGATGATCGTATAAAATATACTTACCTTATACAACACAGTTAACGTCGGTTATTTTTACAAACTCAATTATATATATCATTGCCTTACATGACTCATTATTCATAAATAAGAAAAACTTTAACAGTCATTATGAGTATAAATCAATGTCTGATTAATTTACGAAGAAGTCATTAAATCAGCGTATAAAAGACACTCAATAATCCTACAAAACTGATTATATAAACAATAATAATCTTGGTGTGTATTTTGCTTAACTCTATAAGGACTACCTAATGATTTGGTGTCATTCAATTTTGAGCTTATTGCCTTAAAGCATTAAGCTTATCAAACTGGCTTGTTTAGATAAAGCCTACCGGATGAAAAAAGAATGCCTCATCCTGAATTATCAAAATAATAAGCACCAGCTTTCAATTGAGCGCCATTTGTTAGGTGATTCTACCAAAGTCTCGTACACGATGTTCGAGATCCAATTCCCTTTAAAATTCCGTTTTTGCTAAGCTTAATTGGACACAATAAGCTCGTAAAACAAAAACAACACTCTGGAGACAAATGATGGCCATAATAATTAAAGGTGGTTTCGGTAACAATAGTTTAACCGGGACTTTAGCTGACGAAATCCTTTATGGATTAGAAGGTAATGACATTCTCAATGGCGGCGGTGGTAATGACCAACTGTTTGGTGGCGCAGGAGATGATACGTATATTATTAATGGTGTAGGTGATATTGCCAGCGAAACCAATACCGATAACAGCGATGCCGGAGGCACAGACACAATAAAAACGTCGATATCTTTTACATTGGAAAATTTTTTAGAAAATCTAATTTTAACCGGTACAGGCGCTATTAACGGCACAGGTAATAATCTGGACAATACCCTAACCGGCAATGCCGGTAATAATCTACTCATTGGCGCTGCTGGAGATGACGATCTCTATGGCATGGCAGGTGATGATGTCTTAGAGGGCGGTGAAGGCAATGATATGCTGAATGGCGGTACAGGTGTAGATCAAATGTTTGGTGGTGCAGGTAATGACAGCTATTTTATCGACAATGCCGACGATGTCGTCAGCGAAGACACTATTGCCGGCGATGATGCAGGCGGTATCGATACAATCAACACACCTTTTTCAAGCACATTAAGTAGTTTTTTTGAGAACCTAACCTTAACAGGTAACGCAATTGTTAACGGTACTGGCAACAGTTTTAACAACACGTTAACAGGCAACGCAAATAACAATACCCTTACCGGCGCAGAGGGCAATGATGTTTTATACGGCAAAACTGGCGATGACATCTTAAAAGGCGATGCAGGCAATGACATACTTGTTGGTGGTGCAGGTAAAGATAAAATGTTCGGTGGCGCAGGCAATGACATTTATTACGTAACTTCTGCTAGCGATGTCATCAGTGAAGACAATGCGGCGGGTAACGATACCGGTGGCACCGATACTGTTAGTACAAACATTAGCTATACTTTGGCTGATCGCTTTGAAAATCTTGCCTTATCTGGCTCAACAAACATTAACGGTACTGGCAATGCAGTAGATAATATATTACGCGGTAATGCGGGTAATAATATTTTACTAGGCCTTGCCGGTGAAGATACTTTAAATGGCGGCGTAGGCAATGATACCTTGCACGGCGGTGATGATACTGACCTCTTGATTGATAGCGATGGCGATAACACGCTTTCCGGTGAAGGTGGAGATGATTTGCTTAATATAGATAACTCAACCGGCAATAGTACGCTGGACGGTGGCATCGGTCTTGACAGTTTTTCAGCCATTCGCTCTGTAGGCAAAAACGCATTGCTAGGTGGTGCCGGTGACGACCGTTTTGATATTGAAATGGCCAGCGGCGACAATACCGTAACCGGCGGAGACGATGATGACACTATTCGTATGGATTCAGCCAGCGGTAATAATACCCTAGATGGCGGCACAGGCAATGATTTTATTAACGGCAACAATACCAGCGGCAACAACAGTATTAATGGCGGCCTGGGCGATGATCGTTTAATACTCCTCGCCCCAAAAGGCT
This sequence comes from Crenothrix polyspora, assembly GCF_900163755.1. GTDB lineage: Bacteria > Pseudomonadota > Gammaproteobacteria > Methylococcales > Methylomonadaceae > Crenothrix > Crenothrix polyspora. The sequence continues at coordinate 22,468 of NZ_FUKI01000135.1, forward strand.
CTAACACCTTGCTGGGCGCTGAGGGCTATGATCGCATTACACTGTCTGCGGGTAACACAGCCTCAGCCATACAAACAGTAGACGGTGGTGACCAACAAGACACGCTTATTGTTGATTACAATAATGCCAGTACGGCACTATCTATGTCTTTTGATCCAATAAACAATACAATTGGCAGCATTATCACCGATACCGATCAGATTAAATTTACAAATATCGAGATTCTGACTATTACTGGTAGCAACTTTAACGATACCATAAAAGGCGGCGAGGGTAATGATAAACTCAATGGTGGCGCAGGTGATAATACCGTACTTGGCGGCAACGGCGCAGATGCACTATTGATTGACAACAATGCTTCAGGAAACAATACGTTAGACGGCGAAGCAGGTAACGATACGCTATCGTCTTCTGGCAGCACCGGCAATAACACGTTAAACGGTGGCACTGACAATGACACATTAACAATGAGCAACGGCACGGGTATCAATACGCTTAATGGCGGTGACGGTGATGATAGGCTAACTGTCTCAGGAAATACCGGCACGACTACATTGTTAGGCGGCGCAGGTGACGATGTGCTTTTCGCTAAACAATCTAACGCGTCTAATACATTAAACGGCGGTGAAGGCAGCGACTTTTTAGATGCCACCGGCTCTATCAACGCAACTATCATGATGGGTGGCGACGGTAATGACAACATAATAGGCGGCTTAAGTAACGACCGGTTAATCGGTGGTTTAGGCAGAGACACGCTGCATGGCGGGGCTGGCACAGATAGCTTTGTTTTTAACACTGCACCCGATGGCTTATTAGATAAAATCAGCGACTTTTCTTTAACAGAAAACGACATCATCGAAATTTCTGCCGGTGCTTTCGGTTTAAATTTAACCAGCGGCAAATTAGATATCGGCCAATTTACCTCAATATCCGCAACCTCAGTGGATCATCACTTTATTTACAACCAAGATACTGGGGCATTATCATTTGATAGCGATGGTGATGGTGCTACTGCACCTATCCAGTTGTTGGGTATTAGTGTGGGCATTGCACTGACAGCCGACAATATTAATATTGTTGCTTAACATACACTAACTTTACAGCACGAACAGATGTTCTATCTGTTCGTGTCTGTCTCTTCGTTTAATATGCCGCATCCAACAGTATGACTGGCGTATTAATCTCACTTATTTTAAGGCCGTAACGAATGCTTGGTTGTGGAATCGCGGCTCCTTTTATGGCTTGCAATGCAATATGCGCCAAATTAGCCCCCGATAAACACGCCATACCAAAGCCACCCGATGGCCGCGCATTAATTTCCAACAAGCGCACACCTTGCACACCTTCTTTAAATTGGATATTAAATATGCCATTAAGACGATAATATTGCGTTAAACGCAATACCATATCTTGTATTTCGCAATTATTATCAATAATTTGCCCATGCCCTGCTAGTGGCATTTTTTTTCTTTGCACCGCGCACAATAATTCTCCGTGTCGCCCCGCACAATCCACGCTCCACTCATAGCCAGCCAAATGCTCCATAACCAGTAAAGTATCAAATTGCGGTGTATTCAGCATGCCTTGTCGCAACTCTTGCAAGGGGATTTGGTATTCAACGCCTTTTAAAACTTGCGTAATACTGTCACGCGCTGTATCCAAAATTCTAAAACCCAAGCCAAAAACTGAAACAGCGGGCTTAATGCAAAGTTTTTCATGCTGGGCGGATAATGTTACAACAGCCCGATCGAACGCCTCACTGTTATTGACGGCAACAAAATCCATAACTTTAGCGACACTGGTCGGTAAATCACGGTAAAAGTGGGCTTTATTATGTAATAAGCTGAGAGTTTCATAATCAGCAACTGACATCACCTGCACACCCATAGCATTAAATACCGCATGCTGTGCGCTAATCAAAGCGGCTTCCTTACCTGGCCAAAACAAATCAATTTTATATTGCTGACAAAAATTCACACACCAAGACAAGTAGTCTTCAGCGGTTAAATCTGTAGGTTCAAGATAATTTTCATCGGCGGCTAAAAAAGCTGTCGCCATCGGGTATGTTTGTGTGCAAATCAGCGTTATATCACCCGTAGAGTGTGATTGCCGTAGATTTCTAAATACCCCGTCTATGGTTGAGAATGTCTTATTAAACCAAATTCGCATATAACTTATAAATGCACAACAATTTGCGGTAACAAACTGTCAATAGTACGACCATTACCATTTTCACCAATCGCATGCATTTTCCACTCGCCATTATGACGATACACTTTAGCCATGATCTGTGCAGTATGAGAGCCTTGTGAACTCAGGGTATAGCGGGCAATTTCAGTGTTATTCACGCCATCAACCAAACGGCAATAGGCATTTTCAACAGCGTTAAATGTTTGATTAGTAAACGAATTAACCGTAAAAACCAATGATTTAACGTCAGAGGGTACTTTTTCTAGTAACACAATAATTTGTTCATCATCACCATCGCCATCACCCGTACGGTTATCACCCGTATGTAAAATGCTGCCATCTCGGCTTTTTAATTGCTTAAACCAAACTGTGTCTACGAGTTTATTTTGCTCATTAAACATAACACATGATGCATCTAAATCAATAGATTCACTGGCACCGCCACCACCAAAAAAACCTTTCATTAGCCCGCCACCGGCAGTTTTTTTAGCGTCCCATCCCAATCCCATAATAACCTTGGTTAACGCAGCACCACTGTCTTTGGTCAACGAAATTTTCTGACCCTTTTGTAAGCTAATAGCCATTGTGTAATACTCCTAATAGGGAATTAAATAGAGAAAGTTAGTTATTTTTTTAAGATCACGATTTCAATTTTTGAACAATTTACTGTTAATGGCGACCCATCACGCTCAAAAGATCAAATCGTCTATTATTGAATAATGCCTTTAAGTTTAGCCGCTTCCAACCAAAGTGGAAACTCACTTAATAAGCGCTCATACAAGTCTTGCTCACTGATACTGTTAATATCATCCAAAGCAAAAAAACCACAGTTATCAACAACACGGCCAGGCAAGGTATCAAGTTTTTCTAAAATACCGTAGTTTCGCCCACCGATGCCGACAAATTGCCAGAAAATGGGCAACTTTGCCGCTTCTACTAATAGTTTTTTAATGACGGTGTTCTGGCTTACGCCCCCGTCACTGATAAAAATAATCAAAATTGGCAGTGTCGTGTTTTGATAATGTTTAACAACCTGCTCAATAACTGCGGGTTCATTATTAATGCCCATCATGCCCCACTGTCGCCAACCGTATTCAGCACTGGCAATATAATCAGCATAATTTCTTAAGGTTGCAGGGGGCAATGCCAAAACTTTATTAGAAAATGCCCACACATCCAAGGCACCATCGTTATCAAAATGCACGGCCAAAGGTAACAAGCGTTCAATAACTTGCTGTACTTTGCCTTTATCGTATTGTGCGTACATTGATCCTGAGGCATCCAACACTAAACCGACCTGAGCAAGCGTTGCAGACAATCGATGTTTTTCCAGTGAAATAGTGGCTTTTTTGGCAAGATCTACCAATTTTGGTGCTAGTGCCGCCACTTTTTTCTCTAATGAAATACGACTAACCGGTGGTGGCAACGCGTCAATAACATCACCACCAAAGTGCATCACTAATGCTGCCAAACCGCCCGTAAAACCTTGTCCAATAGCATTAAAACGCCAGGTATTATCTTTACGATAAAGCTCACCAAGCATTAAAGCTTTTTCATCGTGAAAATCAGAACCTGAAAATGAAAATCGCGCGACCTCTTGATTAGCACTCAGAAAACACACATAACCGTTATGAATATCGTGCATAGTTTCGGTGCTATTTAATGCCGCAGTAAACACCAAGCGATCAATGGTTTGAGGTAGCACAGCCACATCACATAAAAATGTACTCGAACCCAACGCAGAGGCTATCAACTTAACAGCACCACACGGACTGTTCGGTTGATTATAGAATGTCATATAACGATCGTCTGACAATTTTTGCTGGTTATTTAAACCAAAACAAGCAAAATCAACCGTGTCTTGTATACCAGAAATCGATAACACAACATGCAATACTTGCGTGTTAGCGCACTGACACAATTCTGTTATCGACACGCGTTGACCACGACGAATTTCCATACTTTGATTAAACACTGACTCCAAACGATGAGGCCAATGGCCCTAAGCCCCCGGCAAAACCTTGACCAACCGCTTTAAATTTCCAATCTGTTCCAACACGGTAAATTTCACCGAAAATCATCGCTGTTTCTATCGATGCATCTTCACTGAGATCATAACGCGCAATTTCTTGACCGCCTTCTTCGTTGATAATTCGAATATAGGCACGATTCACTTGACCAAAATTTTGCTTACGCTCTGCCGCATCATGAATAGTTACTGCAAAAACCACTTTATCTAAATCAGCGGGTATTTTACTTAATTCCACTTTAAGGCATTCATCATCACCATCGCCTGCACCAGTCAAATTATCGCCTGCATGCTGTACCGCACCGTCAGCAACAATTTTATTGTTATAAAAACAAAAATCACTGTCCGAGCGAACTTTACCATCCAACTTTACCAAAAATCCACTGGCATCTAAATCGAACGCCGCACCATCGGTAGCGCGTGCATCCCAACCCAAGCCAACCACAACCTTATTTAATCCTGGAACTTCTTTGCTAAGGTTAACGTTACCACCTTTACTCAATGATATTGCCATAAAAATCTCCGTGTTATATAAATATAGTGAATTTTAATGTGATTTACTTAACCACGTTAAATATTAATACCGTATTGTTTTGCTAAAGCAGATAACCCGCCCGCATAACCCTGGCCAACCGCTTTAAATTTCCATTCTGCGTTATTTTTATAAATTTCACCAAAAATCATCGCTGTCTCAATGGACGCATCTTCACTTAAATCGTAACGCGCAACTTCGTTATCAGTCTCACGATTAACCACTCTGACGTAGGCATGAGATACTTGGCCAAAATTTTGTTTACGTGCTTCGGCATCATGAATAGTCACTGTAAACACAATGCGCTGAATATCGGTTGGTACTTTATCTAGTAAGATAACCAGAGATTCATCATCACCATCACCTGCACCCGTGCGATTATCGCCCGTATGCTCTACTGAACTACACAGCGATTTTGTTTGATTATAAAAAATAAAATCACTGTCTGAACGTACTTTACCATCCTCTTTTACCATAAAGGCACTGGCATCCAGATCAAAATCAATGCCATCGGTAGGTCTTGCATCCCATCCCAAGCCAACAATGATATTTTTTAACATTGGATCTGTTTTTGACAGACTGATATTACCGCCTTTACTTAATGAAATACCCATAAATCGAACTCCAATTAGTTATTTTTAAAAAATAATTTCCTCATGACTTTGTTCATAACAAAGTATAGAAGAGTATTTTGAGCTATCCGTACAAATACGATATTACCTATATCAACAGTTCTCTACAACCAATAATACCCATTAATCGACTTTTTGCATAGCAACTACAACTACTTTAAAAACTAATCTAACTGTAATAAAAATATTTCAAAAGTCTGAAAATAAAAAACCCCCGCTACCTAAAAGATAGCGAGGGTTTCAATTCCTTTTAACTAGCAATTATACATTGCTAGCAAATTTCATTGATTAGATAAATGATGGAATTAATGGAGCATCTACAGTAACCATTTGACGGTTGCCAGATTCATCAGTAAAGAACAACAAACCGGCGAAACGACTGTCTGGATCGTAGATCAAGTCAGCTAGACGATAAACTTCCCAAGCCGCGTCAGACGCAGTAACTTGGTAAGTTCTTGTTTGGCCTGGAGCAAGTGGGCTGTTATCGCTAACAGTCAACCCTTCTTCAGCCAACAAGTCATCTGGGTATCCAGTTTCATCTTCATGAACAGCAGGATCTAAGAAACGTACGCCAGCAGTATTGAATTCGCCTAAACGAACAGCTGAATCGCCATTATTAGTAACAGTCAGTGTCATTTGCATAGCACGACCTGGTACACGGTAAGTAGCGTCATCAACTTTAACTGCAACTGTTGGAGCAGGCATTTCAATCGGCTTCATACCACGTAACAAACCAGCTTGCAGCGGGGTTGTAATTGGGTAAGCAGCGTTTGTGCTAGCCATAGTAGCCGCAACGATTGCCATTGTACCAACAGCAAAAGCAATACCGACTTTCTTATCAGTTGGAGTGATTAATGTATCCGCTTTACCAGCTTCAACAGCAATCAAACGTGGAATGAATATTGGCTTACGCATCCAATAAACCATCCAAGCCAAACCAATTGCATACCAGAAGGCATGCCAGAAGTAGATGTTGTCTATGTTGTAGTTTTCTAAATCAACTGTTACACCAGTCAAAGTAGTAATTGGGTTTTTGAAATCTTTCATAGAACCAGTAATAGTTACCCATTTACCTGGTCCGATGATTGGTCCACCACCTTTTACGTTCATCATACTGTGAACATGCCAATCACCTGGGCGACGTGCTTTCAACAATACTTTGAATTCATAGGTTTCGCCCAATTCTAAACTGCATGAACGTGGAACTAACTGACCACCGATCCAAGACCCTGCACGAATAAATACAGGACCTGGTGTACCGATGTTTAAGAATGATGATTCTGGTAAATCAACAGTTTCAGGCCATCCTTTGAAAACGTGGAATTTACCTGTAACAGTCATTGTGTCATTTACAGCAACGGTATCTTTTGACCAATTAAGATCATACCAGTGAATAGTACGCATACGCATGAACGCTGCTTGAGACTTTTCACCATGAGCTGCTGCTGTTGGAGCGTAGAACATTGCTGCTGTAACACCAACTAACACGCCGACAAAGGACAATTTAGCAATCTTGTCTTTAATCATTTTCATATATCCTCCTCTATAATAGAGAATCTATAGTTTTGAGTATCTAGCCAGTAGCCGTTATTAAATAATCGTCTCTAACCAGTTTTTATGTACATGTTCTTAATCAATGATTCTTAACGAATCAATAAACGTTTCTTATGATGCAGTTGTGAAAGCGGTGCTTCCGAACCAACGGCCAAAGAAGTGCCACAATACATATACAATGATACTCACGAAACCAGAGAAGAACGCTGATACTGGAGCAACGTCTTTACCGAAGGTTCTCAGAGTACCTTTTTCAACCATACGGATATACTCAGGCATACCAGTTCTGATGTAATGGTAACCTGTTAAGTCAGCCAAAGTCATTACCATACCATTGTATTCAACTGGTTGATGTAATGGAGCGATAACAGGCCAGTTACTTGGGTAGAACAACAAACCGAAAGCCAAACCACCTAATACGGCAGTCAACTGCATAGAACCAGACATCATTAAAATAACGTCAAGAACGATAGCGCCTGGAATCAATTGTGATGGGAATACAAAGTTGATTGGGAAGTATGTCCAGCCCCAAAAGTTGAAGTATCTATTTACCCATTCACCGAACAACAAACCCATAACACAAAGTGTAGCGCCGAATGCGATGCGATATCTCCACCACAAAACAGCTTGAACAGCAGCAGGGAAAGTAATAGCCATAATTGGCAATACTGTTACCCAAAGACGTCTATCTTTCCAGTCAACCCAGAAATCCCAGTCACCTGCAACAAGCATAAAGTGAACGTGGTAACCACCAAGTACAACGAAGAAAAGTGTAAAACAAATTAGCCAGTCAAACGTACGTGAAACTTTTACAGCTTCAGCACGTGAACGTACAGCTGATTGAGATGCGCTCATAGCTTTACCTCCAAAAAGGATTAAATTATTTTTATTAAAACTATCTTCTCTTAAGGTTGTCTCAAAACTTTCCCTTTACAGAGTTCAGTAAAGAGACAACCAAGGAGATAGTTACTACAGCAAAAGCTCGGCTTAAATTAAGCTAAGTCTTTTTTCAGAAGTTTTGCAAGTGCAGCAACTTCTATATTTACAACACCTAATACACCTAAAGCTGACCATCCGAAGAATACGAAGCCGTAGTGCAAAGGAGCAACAAACAACTCTTCCATAAACCAGAAAGTGTGACCCCATTCATTCAAGCCAACATTTGGCAGAATCATGAAAGGTCCAACTGTAGCAACCATGTATTGAATTGAATTACCTTGTTGGTAGGTAGGCAATCTTGTTTTTGCATACAAGAAAGCGCCGCCGCCAGTGATAATGTATACTGGGTAGCTCAAGTAAAATTCGATAACGTGACTTGGTGTAAAGTCAGTGTCACGAACAATAGTTTGATGCCAAGTACCATCTTGCTCAGTGAAGTAGCTAGCGCCGAAGTAAATAGCAACGCCGTAAGCAACTAACCAAACCCAATGATGGAAATGTCTTCTCAACTCTTCTCTTGGAGTGATTGACATCACTTTACGATCGCGTGATTTCCACAGGTAACCCCATAGAATACCAGCAGTTGATACTTCTAAAACAAATTCGATATACAGGAAGTTCATCCAGTATGTTTCGAACTCAGGTGCGAAAGAATCTAAGCCAGCAGACCAGCCGTAAACGCCTTCATACCAACGAACCCATGCATAAAATACGCAATAAATTGCGACTGCAAAGATCAGGTTTCTTTTATTTAACAGCGGTGCTTCCGCAGCATCAGCTTTCACTGATTCAGTTGTAGCTGCCATTTCTATCTCCTAAAAATGATTAAACCTAGCTATAATAGCCAGTGTCGATAGTAACAAGTCCTTTTTACCCAATTAAACCAAAATATTCGGATTTAAAAGACACCAAATTCTTTTGGTGCTCTCAAAGTCTACCAGTTCGATTAACCTTGTCAAGCCTATTCACACTACAGCTTAAATATTTTTTTTCACATCACTCGCACTATAAATTTTATTACCTTTAACTACTTGATTTCTGATATTATCAGGGTAAGTTGCCCTTAATTCTTTAACTATAAAAATTATTATAAAATCTTATGAAAAAATACTTGCTTTTAATTGTAGGATTGGGAGTTTTAATCGCCTTCATGCGCTTTGTTTTACTACCCTTAGTCATGGAAGTGGTTGCATCGGATGCTTTTCTTGTTGATAGTAAAGATGAACCCAGCTTACATAGCCTAGATACGCCACTCACAGCAATCGCATTTAATCACTGCAACACTTATGTAAAAGCAGAATTGGGTAAAGATGTTTCAATCAGTTTTCCTGACAAACCGACGAAAGCATGGGGCTTTGGTGGCTATAAATTTATGATTCGCTCCAATTTTAACGTGGTGGGTAGCGCAAAAACAACAAATGAATACGCATGCCAAATAACTTATAATAATGGCGACGACCAAGAAGGCATTGCCGATTTTGAGAACTGGACGATAAACGGCATAACAGGTTTAGACGGATTATAACCACACCATTAGCACTAAAAATTAGCGGATTGTTAAATGCACCTAATTGACAATCCGCTTAACCAAACAACATGATATACATTTACAGCCCTCTGATTAGATAAAACCATCTCCCCACCTTTTACCCACCGCACAATCTTTACGCCAACCGCGCCAAATTGGTGCGACAATCCCCATATAAGTGCAGACCCGCACAGCTAAGCCACCCGCCAATACGTTTTTATCAGCTACTTTTTAGATGGCGTGTAAATTGCTTAGTGTTATCTAAGATTCTACAAAAAACTAAAATTATGTATAAACGCATCCTCGATCACCTTAATGTCGCCATTTTACTGTTTGATGACACGCTTCGCCTGACTTATATCAATTCAGCCGGTGAAATTTTGTTAGCTGATAGCGCTAGGCATTTATTAGGCTTAACTGCTTACGACCTATTTCGGCAAGCAGATGCAGCGCTATTAACCAATTTACAACAATGCCTTGCATCCGCAGAACCCTTTGTAGAGCGTGAACTCATACTAGACAAACTGACACATACCATCACTATTAACCTTATCGCAACACCAATATTTGAAAATGATCGTATCAACGAAATTCTGTTAGAACTGCAACAAGTCGATAATCAACTGCGCATTTCTAAAGAAGAACAGTTATTGACACAACAACAGACCGCACGTCTACTGGTGCGTGGTTTAGCACATGAAATTAAAAATCCGCTTGGTGGCTTACGTGGTGCCGCACAACTACTTGATTTAGAACTTAACAATCCTGATTTAAAAGAATATACCCGTGTAATTATTGCTGAGTCGGATCGATTACAAGGCTTAATGGATAAAATGCTAGGGCCTAATAAATTACCAAATAAATCATACCTAAACATCCATGAAGTTTTAGAGCGCGTTAGACAATTAATAGATGCCGAATCCAACGGACAAATCATTATAAAATGTGATTATGACCCTAGCATTCCGGACATAAAAGCCGATAAAGACCAATTAATTCAAGCCACTTTAAACATTGCTCGCAATGCCGTACAAGCCATGTACGGCAAAGGTCAACTAACATTAAAAACACGCATTTTTAGACATATGACCATCGGTCGTAAACACTACAAATTAGCTATAAAATGTGAACTTATCGACACCGGTACCGGTATTGATCCTGACATTATGAATCAAATTTTTTACCCGATGATTACCAGCAGAGCCGAAGGCACTGGATTAGGTCTCTCAATTGCCCAAGCACTGATTAACCAACATAACGGACTGATTGAATGCACCAGCGAACCGGGCAATACCGTGTTTTCAATACTTTTACCTTTGGAGAATGAGCGTGGTTAACACAGAAACTATCTGGATTATTGATGACGATAAATCAATACGCTGGGTACTTGAAAAAGCCCTGCAAAAAGCAGATTTTATTACTCGCAGCTTTGAAAATGCCAACGGCTTACTCGCGGCTTTGCAAAAAGAATCGCCTGACGCGCTGTTAACCGATATTCGCATGCCCGGCATGGATGGCTTACAAATGCTGAACAAAGTACAAATTAGTCATCCTGACTTACCTGTCATTGTAATGACCGCACATTCCGATCTGGAAAGTGCCGTTTCGGCTTTTCACAGTGGTGCTTTCGAATACTTACCCAAACCATTTGATATTAAAGATGTCGTCGATCTTGCACATCGTGCCTGTCTACACAGCCACCATCAAGACAGTGAAAAATTAAACCTGACAACACGTAAAGAAACACCTTTACCCACGCCAGAAATTATCGGTGCAGCCCCAGCTATGCAAGAAGTATTTCGCGCTATTGGTCGTTTGGCACGCTCTCATATTACAGTTTTAATTAACGGCGAATCCGGCACGGGCAAAGAACTGGTCGCTAAAGCTTTGCACCGTCATAGCCCGCGTGCCAAAAATGCATTTATTGCGTTAAATATGGCTGCTATTCCAAAAGATTTGATGGAGTCAGAACTATTTGGTCATGAAAAAGGTTCATTTACCGGCGCACAGACACGACGCATGGGACGCTTTGAGCAAGCCAACGGCGGTACATTATTCTTAGATGAAATTGGCGACATGCCAGCAGAACTGCAAACTCGCTTGCTCAGAGTATTATCCGATGGTGAATTCTATCCGGTAGGGGGCTATAGTGCGATTAAAGTTGACGTGCGTATTATCACGGCAACACATCAAAATTTAGAAGCACTAGTGGCACAGGGGCGATTTAGAGAGGACTTATTTCATCGTTTAAATGTCATACGCGTACATATCCCACCCTTACGGGATCGCAAACAAGATATTCCACTGTTGTTGCAACATTTTTTGGCACACGCTGCGCAAGAACTCAATACAGAAATTAAGATTCTGACCCCAGAAGCGCAAACATTTTTAAGTATTTTTAACTGGCCAGGTAACGTCAGACAACTGGAAAATATTTGTCGTTGGTTATCGGTTATGGCGCCAGGTCGAGAGATTCATGTACACGATTTACCACCCGAATTAATTAACGAAACACCAGAAAAAACGCTCAATACAGACAACTGGGAAATTAGTTTAAAAAACTCGATTAACCAGCAACTCGCCGCTAAAAAACCGGAACTTGCCAAACACATAATTCCAACAATAGAAGCTATTTTAATCAAAGCCGCTTTGGATTTTACGCACGGTAAACGCCATGAAGCAGCCATTCTTTTAGGCTATGGCAGAAATACACTGACTCGGAAAATCAAGGAGTTGAACCTAGACGCTAACAGTTCTGGCTATGACAACTAATTTAAGTACGACAACAAACCCAGCACTCAGTCATATTTGTTTTGTCGGAAAAATTGCAGACCTACGAGGCTTTAAAAACCTCGTGAGTCTCACATGAAACAAAGCATACCTCACACTTAAAAGAACAACCAAGCACCCGTATTTAAGCAGCAATCACCCTGCGCCGGTATAAGCACAAAGACTTACTGGTAGCTATAATTTAATTTCACGGGTTATCATGCAAGCTTTAACCAATCTTCCGCCCCATATACCAAGCTATGCAACCTGCCGCAACCCCCATTAATTTTACAAGCCTAGGCTTGTCAAACGCATTATTAACCGCCATCCAACAACGCGGCTATACGCAACCAACGCCCGTTCAAATAGATACAATCCCAGTCATTTTAACCGAACAAGACTTACGCGCCAAAGCTCAAACCGGTTCTGGCAAAACCGCCGCTTTTGGCTTAGCGCTGCTGCAAAAAATAGTACAGCACCGAGAGCAGCGCCCATCAACCCGCACGGGTAATCAAGTTGGCACACTCATTTTAGCGCCCACCCGCGAGCTGGCCATACAAATTGCTGAGGCGATTAGCGATTATGCCAGCGCGATAACACCCAAAGTTAAAATCATCTGCGCCCACGGCGGCATCAGTATTAACCCGCAAATGCTGGCATTGCGTGGTGGTGCGGATATTCTGGTGGCAACCCCAGGACGCTTGCTGGATTTAGTCGAGCAAAATGCCATTAAATTTGCTGATTTAAATTGTTTGGTACTGGATGAAGCTGATCGCTTGCTGCAACTGGGCTTTAGCGAGGAACTGAATGAAATTCTAAAACTATTGCCTAAAAAACGCCAAAATCTGCTTTTTTCAGCCACTTTTCCTGCCGAAGTAGATCAGCTGATTGCAAAACTATTAATAAACCCCGTACACATAGACAGCGCAACGCAAGCAGAAGCGCTTATAACGCAACGCGTGATTAGCGTCACGCAAGAACACAAAAACATCTTATTAGCGCATCTTATTAATGACGGTGATTTGCAGCAGGTCTTAGTATTTGCCAATGCCAAAAACACCTGTAATCGCCTGGTATTAAAGCTGGGTAAAGCTGATATTTATGCAATGGCATTGCACGGCGACAAAACCCAATCAGCACGTAATCTGGCATTAAAAAAATTCAAACAAGGCGAATGTCGGGTATTAATCGCCACCGATTTGGCCGCACGCGGCATTGATATTGAACAATTAGAAGCGGTCATTAACTTCGATTTACCCCGCTCACCGAATGATTACATACATCGCATAGGCAGAACAGGGCGTGCAGGACAAAGTGGTTTGGCGATTTCGTTACTGTGTGATGAGGATGAAGCACATTTTCGGGTTATTGAAAAACGGATGAAAATGCGTTTGGATCGAGAGTGTGTTGCTGGCTTTTAAAGCACCGTAAACCATGCAGCAGACAGCTGCGGCCTTAATGACAGGATTTATTTAAAAATCGCCTGATCAAAATTCTTACCGGTGGCAATGCTCTTCAGCAGCGTTTTATCAGAAATACTACTGAAATGCGCACCCTTCAAATCCGCACCGGTAAACTTGGTATCCACCAAAATGGTTGCTGTTAAATCGGCACCGGATAAATCGGCATTGCTTAAATCAGCACCGGACAGATCAACGCCAAACAAATTGGCTTTTTGCAATTGTGCGCCTGTTAAATCGGCACGGCGCATTAAAGCACGATCCAGATTGGCATTTTTAATATTAGCGCCGGATAAATTAACCCCGTTCAGACTCACCCGCATCACGCCCATTGATTGGTTTTTCATATCCACACCCCAATTGACTTTCTCCAGATTGGCATGGCTGAGGTTGGAGCGATCCAAATTGGCAATAAAACGACTTTCTGACAGATTGGCGTTAGCTAAATTAGCACTGTTCATGTGTACGCCAAATACGCTGACTTTAGATAGATTAGAACCGGCCAAATTAATATTGGTCATCACAGTTAAATCCAGATTCAATCCGGACAAATTACAATTACTCAAATTAGCACGGCGTAAATCCGAACCCCATAAATTGGCCTGTCTAAAATCCAGACCCGACAAATCCATTTCGGTCAAATCTTTGCGCTTTAAATCCGCTTTGTGGGTGGCATCTGCTTTGGCCAGACGCTGCTCTACTTCTGAGCGCTCAAGATCGGCAGCAACTACCGCTACTGAACTCATCAATGTTGCTATACCCAAACAAAAAACCGGAAATTTCATCGTATTACCCTCAGTCTGGAATCAATATTTTTATGGTATCACACGGGCTTTAATTACTGTCACTCAACACTTACCCCTGTTTTTTATGTGTCCAGAGTACAAATCCTACACCCACACAGGCAAGTTAATTATCGTTATCGTCAAAATACTCTAGGGCATTGTTGTCATTATCAAAGAAGCTTTCCTCATCATTTCTATCAACCAAGCGCGAACACAACAAACCAATCTCAAACAACATCCACATTGGCACAGCCAGTAATGTTTGTGATATCGCATCAGGTGGTGTCAGTAACATACCAATAATAAATGCACCCACAATCACATAAGGCCGCTTTTCCGCTAACGACGCACGACTCACCAAGCGCGACCACACCAAAACAATAGTAAAAATAGGTACTTCAAAGCACACGCCAAAAGCAAAAAACAATGATAAAACAAAATCCAGATATTTGCTGATGTCGGTCATAACCGCAACACCTACCGGTGCAGCAGCCGTTAAAAAACCAAATATCAGCGGAAAAACCACATAATACGCAAACGCCACACCCGAATAAAATAACAACGTACTGGCAATTAACAACGGAAAAATCATCCGTCGTTCACGCTGATACAAGCCTGGCGCAACGAATGCCCAAAACTGGTACAAAATAAACGGTACACAAATAAAAATAGCGACAACCAGCGCCAATTTAAACGGAATAAAAAACGGCGATGCCACTTCAATAGCAATCATCGTGCTATTTTGTGGCATGTGTTTTAGCAGCGGCCCCGCTAAATAGGTATAAATTTGATTAGCGTAGCTGGAAAGCCCTAAAAATACCGCTAATACGCATAATACAATACGTAAAAGTCGGTCACGCAATTCAATCAAATGGCTGATAAAAGGCTGTTCCGTCGCCTCTTCAAAATTATTTTTCATGCGGGGATTTAATAGATTGTTCTATCTGCTGCGCGCGTTTGTCGAATGAAGTTTTAAGATTATGGGCGCTGCTGTCCATTTCATCAAGCACGCCTTGTAAATCTTCTAAGCTACCCGCTTGCTCTTTTAGCATCTGACGAATTTCCTCAGCGTGAAATTCTTCCTTTATTTCTTCTTTTACTGACGCGACGATATTGCGGGTTTTTGCTATCCAAAAGCCCAGTAATCGCGCCACTTTGGGTAAACGTTCTGGCCCAATCACTAACAAAGCAACCAAGCCTACCATCAATAGCTCCGAAAAGCCTATATTCTCAATCATGGCTAGACTTTATCTTTGTCTTTAGCAGCAACTTCGCCGTCAATCACATCTTCGCTGGCATTAGCCGATACTTCTTCGCCATCCTTAATGGCTTTGCGAAAAGTTTTGATAGCACCACCCAAATCAGCACCAATATTTTTAAGGCGTTTTGTACCAAATACAATAATAGTAATTGCCAATATAATTAATAACTTAGTTACACTAATGCCCATTTTATACTCCCGTCAATCGACTAATACCCTATTTATCACGCTGAGACTTCTCTTCCAAACCAGACAAGCCAAAGCGGCGCTGCAATTCCAGTAACACATCTTGCGAACTCAAACCTTGTTGCGCCAACATCACCATGCAATGAAACCATAAATCTGCTGTTTCATAAACAATTTTTTGCGGATCGCCATCTTTGGCAGCAATAACTGTTTCGGTGGCTTCCTCGCCAATTTTTTTAAGAATATGATCCAGACCCTTATTATACAGGCTAGATACATAAGATTTGTCAGGAGATTCGTTTTTACGTTGCTCCAGAATGTGGTCAAGTTGATCTAATGTATCATTCATGTTTTTTGTAAATAGTATCGGGGTTTTTTAACACAGGCTCAACCGCTTGCCATTGACCATCAACCAATTGCCGGTAAAAGCAACTTTCCCTGCCGGTATGACAAGCAATACCACCTTCTTGTTCAATTTTAAGCAGCAACACATCTTCGTCACAGTCCATAAACAACGCGACAACTTTTTGCCGATGCCCCGATTCTTCGCCTTTATGCCACAGTTTATTGCGTGAACGCGACCAATACACCGCATAGCCTTCCTGCACGGTTAATTGCAATGATTCAGCGTTCATCCAGGCGAACATCAGTATTTTGCCGGTTTCGGCCTGTTGTGCAATGACGGGGATTAGGCCGTCTACTGTCCAGCGGATTTTATTCAACCAGTTCATTAATGTTTATCAACTTTTATGGCATCTAAGTAAAGTGTATCGGGACAAATATCTTGTTCATGTGGCCACGATACCGTTCCGGCGCTAACGTCAACTTGTTTAAAATACTGTATATCCTGCAATTCTTTAAACACGCCAAAATCTAACAAAGGCCTACAGTCATAAAGACAATGCTCACCATTGGTAAACTCTAACATCAATTGATAATTATTGGTTGAATTAACGGCTTTTACACGGGGGTTCATAGCTTAACGTAACGGTTCAATCTTATAAGGGTGTTCGCCAGCAACCGCAAGTTGCCAGTCTGCCATTAATTCATCACGGTGTATTTCCATCCATGCTAGCAATAACTTCATTTTGGCTTTTGGAATGCTGCCGTCCAAAACATCACCCTCTGGAATAACAACAATAACCTCATCATCCTGATATTTCACATGAACATAAGGCAGTTTATGCTGTTTATTATCATTAAAATACATATAAATGATAATGCCGTAGAACATCGAGATCGCTGGCATGGCTAAGCTAACCTGACCTCAATACCACGAGAACGCATCTGCTGTTTAGCCTGTTCAATGGTATATTCCCCAAAATGGAAGATACTTGCCGCCAGCACGGCATCGGCTTTACCTTCAAGCACACCCTCAGCCAAATGATCCAGATTGCCAACACCACCCGATGCAATCACCGGCACTGTGACAGCTGAGCTAATCGCCCGCGTTAACGGCAAATCGAAACCTTCACGGGTGCCATCTCTGTCCATGCTGGTGAGCAGGATTTCTCCCGCGCCGTAATCAACCATTTTTATCGCCCACTCAATGGCGTTAATGCCTGTACCTTTGCGGCCACCGTGGGTAAATATTTCCCAGCGGTCAGGTTCACCCACAGCACTGGTCTTTTTAGCGTCAATCGCCACCACAATACACTGAGAACCAAAACGCTGCGCAGCTTCGCGGACAAACTCAGGGTTAAATACGGCGGCGCTGTTAATACCGACTTTATCCGCACCAGCATTGAGCATCCGGCGTATATCGTCCAGCGTTCTAATGCCACCACCGACAGTTAACGGAATAAACACTTGGCTGGCCACTTGCTCCACCACATGCACCATCGTATTGCGATTGTCGTGGGTGGCAGTAATGTCCAGGAAGGTCAGTTCATCCGCACCTTCGCGGTCATAGCGCCTGGCAATTTCAACAGGGTCGCCAGCATCACGGATATCAACAAACTTAACGCCTTTAACGACGCGGCCATTATCAACATCTAAACAGGGAATAATACGTTTGGCTAGGCTCATGTCATTATATTTATAAAGCTTTTAAAATTTGTGTATCAGTCTCTTCGTCCCAACAATGCAGGGATTCTTGCTCATCATAGATAGCAACAGTAAAAATATTTTCCCTGATTTTAGCCTCAGTTGTAGCCCATAAAATTTTAAGCAATCTATGCAAGGCATCAGAACAAGATATTTGCCGTAACCACCCTTTAGCAACAACTTTAACAATAAATGATGTTGGAATAACACCAGGGTAAGCTTCTTCCAATACCATATCACCTAGCGTATAACCTTCTGTTTCACATTGTTGTTTAAACGGTTGGAGTGCGACCATTAG
Source organism: Crenothrix polyspora (assembly GCF_900163755.1). Classification (GTDB taxonomy): domain Bacteria; phylum Pseudomonadota; class Gammaproteobacteria; order Methylococcales; family Methylomonadaceae; genus Crenothrix; species Crenothrix polyspora. The sequence continues at coordinate 40,677 of NZ_FUKI01000135.1, forward strand.
CTCTTTTCTATCCATTGCAGCAACCCCCCATTACCTTTTAATAAACTAATTAATTTTTTAACATCATCAGAATTTTGTGAACCAGGAGCCTTATAACGGCTTTGTTCATTCCAAATACACTTGCCGGATGCCAAAAATAAAACACTGTTTGCTTCCATTAATTCTAATTTTTGGCTTTTTTCACTATCAAACAAATTTTTTAAGCCGCTGAAAATAAGTAAGACAGTAATATCATGTGTTTTCAACGCTTTCCTGACTTCATTAATACCATGACCACTTTGTGCTTGCTCATCGAACAAATTATCGATACCCAATCTCTCGCACACTTTAGCTTTCAGCATAAGCTCAACACTGTAGCCCGCCAGATAAAACGCACCATCGTATTTACCATTTTGGGCTAATATTTGTGCTTCTTCAAGCCGTTCAAAAGCCAGTTGGCGGATTTGTGCTGGATTTTTCACAAAGTATTAATACTGCAAGGCCAACTGCTGCGCACTGGCAAAATCCAACGTACCTTCATAAATAGCGCGGCCAGTAATAGCGCCCATGATGCCGTCATCCGCCACCGCACCCAAGGCGATAATGTCATCAATATTGGTGATGCCACCGGAAGCAATAACAGGGATGGTAATCGCCCTAGCCAACCGCGCCGTGGCTTCCACATTAACCCCCTGCATCATGCCATCCCTGGAAATATCCGTGTAAATAATCGCTTCGACACCATCGGCCTCAAAATGTTTCGCCATGTCGATAACATCGTGCTTAGACAGCTTCGACCAACCGTCAATCGCCACTTTACCGTCTTTGGCATCCAGGCCGACAATAATGCGGCGCGGGTATTCCCTGGCCATATCACGGACAAAATGCGGTTCGTTCACCGCTTTAGTGCCAATAATTACGTATTCCACACCGGCTTCCAAATAAGCCTGGATCGTGTCTTCATCACGGATACCGCCGCCGATTTGCACCGGCACATCAGGGAAAGCCGCCACGATGGCATTGATAATATCAGCGTTTCTGGGTTTACCGGCAAATGCGCCGTCCAAATCAACCAAATGGATTCTTCTTGCGCCCTGCGCCACCCACTTGCCAGCGACCGCAACCGGATCGTCGGAGAAAACCGTGTCATCTTCCATGCGGCCTTGGCGTAATCTTACGCACTTGCCGTTTTTTAAATCAATTGCGGGTATCAGTAACATAACTTAAGGGTATCCTTGGCGACGAACAATCAGGCTTGACCATTCCAGTGCAAAAAGTTCTTTAATAATTGCAGACCGACGGCCTGACTTTTTTCGGGATGAAACTGTACGGCAAACACATTATCTTGTGACAAGGCACAGGCGAAATCATCGGGGTATTGCGTACTGGCCGCGACCATAGTTGGATCATTGGGCTTAGCGAAATAGCTATGCACAAAATAAAACCGGCTGTCTTGCGGGATATTTTCCCACAATGGATGCACTTTATAATGTACCTGATTCCAGCCCATGTGCGGGATTTTTAAAGGATTACCATTACTATCAGCCAAAGACTTGGCAAAATGCACAACATGGCCAGGCAAGATATTTAAAGCTGCTGTGCCGCCATTTTCTTCATGGTCAGTAAGCAAAGCCTGCATTCCCAAACAAATCCCCAAAAACGGCTTGGTTTGCGCGACGATTTTTATAACCTCGGACAAACCGGTATGCTCAAGTGCCTGCATACAATCACGTATAGCCCCTACCCCAGGGAACACTACCCGATCTGCCGCCAATATGCTGGCCGCATCGGAGACAACGTGGACATCGGTTTCGGGAGCAACAACATGTAGCGCCTTGGCGATGGAATGGAGATTACCCATTCCATAATCGATAACAGCAACTGAAGACATAATGACGAATAAATTTATAAAGGGTGAGCAAGCTACCCCAAAGGCTTCCTAATTAAAGACTGCCTTTGGTGGACGGTACGATACCGGCTATTCTGGGATCGACGGTAATTGCCATGCGCAATGCACGTCCCAGGGCTTTAAAAATGGTTTCGGCGATATGATGGGCGTTTGCGCCTTTCAAATTGTCGATGTGCAAAGTGACACCGGCGTGGTTGACGAAGCCTTGGAAAAATTCGCGGAACAAATCGACATCAAAGCGGCCTATCATGCCACGGGTGAATTTCACCTCGTAAAATAAGCCTGGGCGGCCGGAAAAATCCACCACTACCCGCGACAAGGCTTCATCCAGTGGCACATAAGCATGGCCGTAACGTTGCAGACCTTTTTTATCGCCAACCGCCCTGGCAAAGGCTTGCCCCAAGGTAATGCCGATGTCTTCTACAGTATGGTGGGCATCAATTTCCAGATCGCCGTTGGCACGGACATCAATATCGATCAGTCCATGCCGGGCGATTTGATCCATCATGTGATCCAAAAATGGCACACCGGTGGCAAATGAGGATTTGCCAGTGCCATCCAGATTGATGCTGACAGTGATTTGAGTTTCGAGCGTGTTGCGCTCAACCTCGGCAGTACGTTGTTCCATGTTTACAGTAATAGCATCACAAGTGGTTTGGGGCAGTTTTAGCGGTGATAGTCCAGCGCATTAAACTAAGGCTAGCGTGGCTAGATCAAGCTAGTTTTACGGATAAATAACCGTAGGCTGAAAGTTGTACGCGGGATAGTTTGGATCAACTTCCACTGGCGCTGCAGCCGCTTCTGCATGAACAGATTTATCGGGGCAACGGGTGTGGTCATGGCCATCTTGTGCGGCAGTAGGCGCAGCAGATTGCGCTGTCAATTGCTCATCCATATAAACAACACTGGGTTCAAAATGTGATGCGGGGTATGGGTCGTCGGCAGCAATCGCAGCAAAAGGGCTTAAGGCAGTGATTGCTAATCCTAAGATAAGTGCTTTTTTCATACTCAATTAATCTCCAAAGTTTTATAACAAAGCCAGCTCATTGAGAGTATCGAATATTTTAAGGCTTTCCGCAACCGTTTTTACTGAAAAACCCCGCATTACAACAGCTGTTTAATATCTGGGTGCTCGTTAAGCAGTTGTTGACGGAAATTTTCCACCGCCAGTTCGTTATTTCGCTCATTGCGCGGGATGGCTACAAGCACCTCACTGATGATCTGCATAGGGTTAGCAGACAGGAAAATCAACTTGTCAGCCAGGGTAATCGCCTCACGTAAATCGTGGGTGACAAACAACACGGTATGGGGGCGCTGTTGCCACAGTTGCAGCAACAAGGCTCGCACCTGCCTTGCGGTAGGCGGATCTAACGAGACAAACGGCTCATCCATCAGCAACAATTCGGGGTTGACCGCAAAGGCACGAATAATCGACACCCGACGCCCCATACCCAGCGACAGGCGGTCGGCATACACATGCTGGTGGGGAGTGAGTTGCATGATGTCTAACAAGTTGTCAACCACATCGCCAGCGTAATCATCAGGCAACGCCAGCTCAATATTTTCCCGCACCGTGCGCCACGGCAGTAAGCGTGGATTTTGGAAGATATAACCAATCTTGGGCGATTTGTGTTGCTGGCCGACCACAATATCACCGTCGTAATCATAATCTAAATCGGCAATGATATTAAGCAAGGTGGTTTTGCCGCAGCCGGAGGCACCGACCAGACACACAAACTCACCTGAAACCAGCGACAACGTGAAATCGGCAATCGTCGGCTCGGTGGCGGTCGCAAAGGTTTTGTTGTGAATAGTGATGTGAATATCGGCCATCAACGCCGCCACTGCTGCGACTTTCTGTCCAGCGGTTTAAGTATGGTGAGTTCTATTAGCTGGATAACAGACACAAAAGCCACGGTATAGGCCAAAATACTTGCCACATCAAATAGCTGAAAAAACAAATGCAGTTGGTAGCCCATGCCATTGCTACGCCCCAACAACTCAACTACCAAAATGATCTTCCAGATCAGCGCCAGACCGGTGCGGGTAGCGCCCATGACAAACGGATGCAATTGTGGCCAGATAACATGCTGCAAGATCTTGCGGCGGCTGAACCGGTAACACCGCGCCATGTCCAGCAAATCCTGATCCAGCGCTTTGGTGCCCTCCCGTATGGTGACGATGACATTGGGCAATTTGTTCACCACCACCGCCAAAATCGCGGCCGATTCCACCAGGCCAAACCACACGTAACACAGGATAATAGTCACCAAGGCCGGCACGTTCAGGAAAATAACCAACCAGTTATCAAAAAAGCTGTCCAATTTTTTACTGCGCCCAAGCATAATGCCAATGGCACAGCCCAAACTCATGGCAATAGTGAAACTGACCACCAAACGCAGCAAGGTTACTCCTAAATGAAACGGCAATTGCCCTGAGCGGCATTCTTTCCAAAATACCATCGCAACGACGACAGGTGTCGGCAAGGTGTGCGAGTGCAAATAACTGGCCAAGCCCTGCCAAAGCGCCAAAAAAATCATCGCAGACAGGATGGACAAGGCCTTATTCGGCATAACTAGCGCAAATCCTCGTCATCAATATGGAACTTATGCAACATCCGATGGGTAATAGGCGCTAGAACCATGCCCATTGCCGCCACGAATACCAAGCCACTGAACAGCGCATAACAAGCGGCAAACAATTTTGCATCGGTGCTAGGCAAGGAACTGACAGGTCCCATGCCACCTAAAATCATCGAAGCTTCCAAAAAAGAATCTACCCAATCAAATCCAGCCAGATGATGGTAGCCCACGATACCGATGGATAAGGCGACTCCGATCAAAACACTGGCCATTACCAAAGACATCGCCATGCGCTTGGCAAAAACCGAGATATGCGCGAGTTTTTCGTGTCGTCTTTCAAACATCCTAGCTGAATTGAATCATCTGTTAATTTATCGACAAACTATCAAGGCAATGACCAAAACGTACCCGGCGCTAAACTGTCCGCATCACCCGTCAGCTGGTTATTGCTTAATGTGCGTAGCAAACTGTAAATACGCCCTGCCGCCTGCTGTTCTTTATCGCCCCACTGAGTAACATTACCCTCACAATAGCGCTGACGCAGCTTGCCTTGTGTCGCCACATTATCTGTCTTCAATAACGGAATGATTTTTTGCCAAGCCGGTTCCAAGGTACACAAACCATCCCTGGCCTGCTTACTGGCCTTAAAAAAATCACTGAGTGCTTGTTTATGGCCATTAGCCCAACTGTCCTTAAACACATAACCTATCATAGGGACTTGCTCTTCTATGCCCAAGCCTTTTAACATGGCTTTGCCATCAATAATCTGCCGATAGCCCTCACTTTCCAAACTCACGGCAAAATGCCAATAGGTCAATACCGCATCGACACGACCTTGTTTAAGCTGTTCATTAATCAATGGTGGCGCAGCAAACACTTTTTCTACTGACGCATTCAGCTTGATGTTTTCCTTGGCAGCCAACGCCTGCAAGAACAACCAGTTTTTATCCAACTCACCACCAGCTATGCCCAAGCGTTTTTTGGGCAAATCTTTAATGGACTGGATCGTGCTTTTTTCTGGCACGACCAAACCTCCGGCTGCGGTCGAATACGGATAGAAAGTAAAATCAGCACCCGTAGCACGCAGTTTGGACACCCAAATCCAGTCAGACACCATCATATCCACCGCACCGGACTGCAAGGCGACTTTACCGGCTTCAGCGGTGGCGACAGGGTGTATCTCCAGTTGAAAACTGTGGGCTGCAAAAGCCGGATCAGCTTGCATGGCCGCTAACTCCCACGCTACCGTACCGGTTACTTGTACACCGATGCGCAAGGTGGTTTTTTCAACCGCCAAACAAGCACCGGATAACAACAGCCCTAAGCCGAAAACAAAAGCCGTTAATTTCATAGATTAATCACTGATATTATTTATTGCTTACAAAAAGCACGAGAAACACAAGTTACGCAAACCGATCAATCATTTTTTCCACTTGTTTAGAAAACTCCTCAAGATCGCCCGATTTAACCGTTGCTACCGGAATAACCAAAGCTGTCGTTAAATCCAAGTAAATATATACGTAGCGCCTGCCATATTCCAATCTAACCATATCCGCCCAGGCCATTTTATTATTGCCACTCGGTGATTTTTCCAGCAAATGGTTTGGACTGTGCGGATCAATTGTCAGTGTATAAGTACCGAACATTAATTTTTTTTCTTTAGCCGTATAGCCACTGAGAATCTTACGATGCACGTCTAGCAAAATAATACGCGGCGACAATAAGCTCCACAGCACAGCCACCGCCATGATATAACCCGCCGAGGTCAAATCATGGTAGTAATAATAATAAAAGCTGGCAATCATTGTCATAATACCCGGTGCTAACCAACGATTTTTTTTGATACTGCTTTTATATTCATCGGTTAGCATAAAACGCATTTGGTTAAAATGGACTAAATCTTCTTCTCTAAATTCGTATTCAACTTGAAACATGGATTTTTATTTTTAATATGAGGATTAAAAGGTTAGTGCATTTTTATCTTGGCAAAAGCACTGCGTCTAAACAGATTGGAAAGCGTGAGCATGGCCGTTCTAAAATAGCCATGTATAGATACCTGGTGCATTTTATACAAAGACAAATAAAACACACGGGCAATAAAGCCTCCCACACTAACAGAGCCCATGAGGTTACCCATTAAATTACCTACCGTCGTATATTTGCCCAACGATACTAACGAACCATAATCATGATAAACAAACTCAACCAAAGCCTCACCATTCAAACGATTAATTAGCGATTTACATAACGCCGATGCCTGCTGATGCGCGGCTTGGGCGCGGGGTGGTACGTTTCCGTCACGGCCTTTCCACACACAAGCGGCACAATCACCCATCGCAAAAATGCTATCGTCCGCTGTCTTTAAGGTGTTATCCACTACCAGTTGATTAATACGATTAGTTTCCAATCCATCCAACTCTTTTAACCAGTCGGGGGCTTTAATACCCGCTGCCCATACCTTAAGATCAGCCACAATATAGTCGCCATCTTGGGTCACAATGGCTGCGGGAGTGATTTCTACCACGCGCCGTCCCAATTTAAGCTCCACACCTAACGCAACCAATTGCTGCTGGGTAGCGGCGGCTAATTTAGCCGGTAATGCAGGCAATAACTGATTGGCAGCCTCAATAATGCACAATTTGACATCATTGGCATCTCTCAAGCCATAAGTAGCCAACACGTTAGTCACTTCGTGCAGTTGCGCCGTTAATTCTACGCCAGTTGCACCCGCACCAATAATGGCAATAGACAACGGTTTAACCAATTTACCTTCATTACCGACATAATTTTTAATGTAGGTTTCCAGCAAGTGTTTTTGAAATTTGAAAGCTTGTGTGGTGGTATCCAAAAACATGCAATGTTCCGCAACGCCTTTCACATTAAAGGAATTACTGACGCTGCCCACCGCTATCACCAAGGTATCGTAACTGATTGTCCGTTTAGGAATAATCTGCTCACCCTCTGAATTGACGGTAGCGCCCACATACACTTCTTTTTTCTGCCGGTTCAAGCCCTCCATTTTGCCTAAGCGAAAACGGAAATGGTTGCGATAGCCTTGTGCCAGGTAATCAACTTGCTCGGATTCATCCAGCGTGCCTGCGGCCACTTCATGCAGCAACGGCTTCCAGATATGGGTGGCAGTAGCATCCAGCAAGGTAATGTCCGCTAAACCTTTTTTGCCCAATTTTTTACCTAAGCTGGTAGCCAGCTCAAGCCCTGCTGCTCCCCCGCCCACAATCACGATTTTGTGCTTTTCAACGTTATCTGCCATCACTCCCCCTCGCGTTAATGTATCGTCAATATTCTACTTTCCACGCTGTAAACAGACTGCATTCCCTTTTCTTCAGAGACATTATATCCAATCAACTTGGGCTTGGCTGTTTTAGCTGATAATTGATAAAAATTATTTGTTGAATTAAAAAAATCACCTGCATTCATAACAATTGGACAACGGTTCGGCAACAATCAAAACACACCAGCCAAGTCAATTGTTACCAGCCAGATAAGATGGGTAACGTGAGACAGCAAAATTACCATTCTGATTGTCGGATATAAATCATGTTGTCATGAAATGATTTTAATATGTCATTGCATACCAGCAATCATTGCGAGTAAATTACAACCAGGCTTTAATGCGTTACAAGCCCCCACACGCTATAGCTAAACGATAGTTATTATCACTTTGTATTAGATTTATCAGTCTCGGGAATGTGTTATGAACCTAAAAGATGAAGAAATCCAAGCATTAATAATTCAACTCAACGAATACAATATTCAAATCAGCTTGCTAACTGAAAAACAGCAGGCAGCAGCAACAGTGGCAAAAAAGTGTGCTCAAGAACTGGGTGAGTTACGGGAAAAATACCGCATAACCGCACAACAATTACGTAAACGAGAAGTGGTTAAAACCAGTTTTTATATGTGGGAGAACATAGGAGACGGCGGCTAAGTGTCGAATTTGTAATTAATGCTAGATGAGCGTGCTTAACAGGTCGTCACGCTCAGTATGCAAGACATAATTGGTTTGCAAGATAATCCCTGCGTAATGCCAGTTAATAATTGAATACATCTGTCAGATTTTTGTGGATTATGGTAAATGTGTCTCACCTATATCAGTCTAACCGAATTTCCCTGCTGTAGAACAAGTGGTTTTGTACTGCCTACCCACCGAATAACTGAATCGTCCCGTCACTGATTTTAAGTTCTTTATCCTCAGATAATCTTATCGTTTATAATCGTAGGCTTTATTTTATCCACGCACGCCCACGAATTTTAACGCCCATGCAAGAAATAAATCCGATTAAAAACAAAATTGCCGATCTTAAAAGCCGCAGCGATGCGCTGAGGGGGTATCTTTGACTTCGACAACAAAAGCGAACGTTTAATAGAAGTATTACGCGAGCTGGAAAACCCTAAAATCTGGGATAACCCTGAACAAGCCTTAACCTTGGGTAAAGAGCGTGGTCAGTTAGAAATTGTGGTCAACACAATTAACGATATGGATCGCGGTCTTGCCGATGCGGAAGAACTGCTTGCAATGGCAGTGGAAGAAGAGGATGAAGATACTGTCAACACAGTCGTTGATGATCTGGAACATTTTGAGAAGCGCGTGGCCGATCTGGAATTTCGGCGTATGTTTTCTGGCCAAATGGATGCCAACAACGCATTTTTGGATATTCAATCCGGCTCTGGCGGCACCGAGGCGCAAGATTGGGCTTCAATGATTGAGCGCATGTATTTGCGTTGGGGTGAAAGTCGTGGCTTTAAAACTGAGTTAATCGAAGAATCTGATGGCGATGTGGCCGGTATTAAAAGCGCTACTATCCGCTTTGAAGGTGAGTATGCCTATGGCTGGTTACGTACCGAAACCGGTGTTCACCGTTTGGTGAGAAAGTCACCGTTTGATTCCGGCAATCGCCGTCATACCTCGTTTGCATCGGTGTTTGTATCGCCTGAGATTGATGATGATATTGATATTGACATTAACCCTGCGGATATTCGTATTGATGTTTACCGTGCCAGTGGTGCCGGTGGCCAGCACGTTAACAAGACGGAATCGGCGGTGCGCATGACGCATAACCCGACTGGCATTGTCGTGCAATGCCAAAGTGATCGTTCACAGCATAAAAACCGCGATACCGCGATGAAACAGTTGAAAGCCAAATTGTATGAACTGGAAATACGCAAACGCAGTGAAACCGCACAGGCGTTGGAAGATACCAAGTCTGATATTGGCTGGGGTAGCCAAATTCGGTCTTATGTATTGGATCAATCGCGTATTAAGGATTTACGTACCGGCGTGGAAACCGGCAATACGCAGGCAGTGTTGGATGGGGATTTGGATCAGTTTATTGAAGCAAGTTTGAAGAGCGGCCTGTAAGTTATTCTTGTGAATATAATCGTCTAATGAACAAAAATGAACTTGAACATTTAGCAGCTATCAGAATTAAAGAAGCCGAGATTCTTTTGGCTACGGATTGTTATCAGGGTGCGTATTATTTGGCAGGCTACGCGCTGGAATGTACATTAAAGGCGTGTATTGCTAAACACGTTAAAGAATTTGATTTTCCAAATAAACAGCTGGCCAATGACAGTTACACGCATAATCTTAACAAGTTGCTTATTACAGCGGGTTTGAAGCAAAAACTCACTGAACAAGAGAATCTCAGTAGCGACGTAAAACTGAACTGGGCGGTTGTTAATAGGTGGTCAGAAGAGTCTCGCTATGAATGCACTATTGGCGAACAAGAGGCTTACGACCTCTTTAATGCCATTACCGATAATGAATCAGGAATACTACCGTGGCTAAAGAATTATTTATAACGCAATGGTTTTCTAACGAGATGCTGTTGGCGGGTGCTGCGTTAATCAAACGATTAGATGAAGCGGATGCACAGGTAGCGGCGGCTTTTTGGTTATTAGATGCCGAAGAAAAGACCTGGGCATTGACGATAGTTTCATCACTTATTGAAAGCGAAGGACCTAGAAAGTACTACAAGCGGATTAATGATGTTAATGACTCCGCCAACCCTAATGAAGAGATCATTTCTTTACATGACATTCAAGTAGTTAATACTAATAATCGTATTATTCGGGCAATACAGCACAGTAATTTAGGGAAAGCCTTACTTGAAAATAACCGGTTAGGTAGGAATATTATTGGTGATGTATCTATTGAAGATATGTACCTTTATCGAATGGATTGGACGCTATTGACACCAGAAAATACAGCTGTGGCTTAGATGAGTAGAGGACATTACGGCCTACGTTTTATCAGTGATGTTGATTTATTCCGATTTTGAGTTGCCATAAATCAATTCAAATCCGCGCTAAAAGTACAGCTCCTCAGAAAAATTATGTTTCTGTAGAATTGTTTGCCGGTGCAGGTGGACTTGCATTAGGTCTGGAGAAGGCGGGTTTCAAGGCCGTTATGCTGAATGAAATTGATAAGCAAGCGTGTGCTACTTTACGAATTAATCGACCCAACTGGCGTGTAATTGAAGGCAGTTGGGAAATAGCTTGATTACATTATTAAATAGCTTAGAAAACAACGCGTCTGCGCTTAATGAATTATGCTAATAAAATGCCCAAACACCACTGCTATGCAACTACAACTTTTGGGTACTGCTGGCTGTCATTTATGCGAACTGGCGGATGCTATTCTCACCAGCGCTAAGATTGAATATGATATAACGACAGATTACATTGATATTGCCGAGCAGACGCAATGGCAAGCCCTTTACGCAACCCGCATCCCTGTATTACGCCATCCCGTTACGCAAAAAGAACTGGGCTGGCCTTTTGATGTCGCCACTGTATTGGCATTTATTTCCGAGATAATAGCAAATGACTAAATTCCGTTTAGAAAAAGACAGCATGGGTGAACTGCAAGTGCCGGTAGATGCGCTGTATGCCGCACAAACCCAACGTGCTGTTGAAAATTTCCCCATCAGTGGCTTAACCATGCCACCGGCATTTATTAAAACGGTGGCACTGATTAAAAAAACCGCCGCCAGTGTTAATATAAATTTAAGCGAATTGGATACCATTACTGGTAATGCCATTATGCAGGCAGCAGAGCAAATCATTGCAGGGCAACATGCCGAACAATTTCCTATTGATGTATTTCAAACCGGTTCTGGTACTAGCACCAATATGAACGTCAACGAAGTGCTGGCAAGCCTTGCTAGCCAAATCGCCGGAAAAGCCGTCAGTGCCAACGATGATGTGAACATGGGACAAAGCAGTAACGATGTTATCCCAACGGCCATCCACGTCAGTGCAGCACTGGAATGTCATCAACACTTGCTGCCTGCTTTACAACATCTGGCCGAAATCATTGAACACAAAGCGACATCATTAAACGACGTGATAAAAACAGGGCGTACGCATTTAATGGATGCCATGCCAATACAAATGAGCCAAGAATTAGCTGGCTGGGCGCTACAAATTCGCAACAGTATAGACCGTATTAATGCCACCTTACCCAGAGTATATAAATTAGCGCAAGGCGGCACAGCGGTTGGTACAGGCATTAATGCACATCCTGAATTTGCCACATTGTTCGCCCATTATTTAAGTGATGACACCGGCTTACCGTTTAAAGCCAATAATAATTTTTTTGAAAGCTTAAGCACCCAAGATGCAATAGTGGAGTTATCCGGTCAACTTAAAGTAATAGCGGTTAGTTTGATGAAAATCGCTAATGATTTACGCTGGATGAACAGCGGGCCATTAGCAGGCCTAGGAGAAATTGAACTCCCTGCTTTACAGCCAGGCAGTAGCATTATGCCTGGCAAGGTTAACCCAGTAATTCCAGAAGCGGTGGCAATGGTGGCGGCACAAGTAATCGGCAACGATGCGACGATTACTATCGCGGGACAATCGGGCACATTCCAGCTCAACGTGATGTTGCCAGTAATTGCCTATAATATTTTGCAAAGCATAGACATTCTGGCTAATGTCAGCACCGCACTAGCCAATAAGGCCATTGCAGGATTTACAGTGCAAACAGATAATTTGCAACAAACCTTGGCCAAAAACCCTATCTTGGTCACTGCGTTAAATCCTATTATTGGCTATGCCAAAGCGGCTGAAGTGGCCAAAGCCGCCTATAAACAAAAACGCCCCATTATTGAGGTTGCCGCTGAAATGACCGAACTATCCATTGCCGAATTAGAAAAACTATTGAATCCGGCGCACTTAACCCAAGGTGGCATCAATCAATAAGCTGTAAACGCGCTAACCACGACAAAGGATAACCATGAAACGTATTGTTTTTATTTACCTTGCGGCGGCGCTGTTGTCTGCCCAAAGTGCCTACGCTAAATGTACAAACGGTAGTAAAACCGTGTTTTCCTGTATGACCACAAAAGCAAAAACCATCGAAGTTTGCGAGACCAAAAGCACTATTGCATATAGCTTTGGCAAGCCACCCGCTAAACCAGAAATTGAGGTTAAAATATTACGTCAGCAGGCATCAACCTTCCAATGGGCAGGCATTGGACGCTACATGTCCTACGCCGTAGACATTCCCAATGGCAACACCACTTACAGTGTGTTTTGGGGTGTGGATAGAATTACCCCTGAACACGCCATTGAAGCAGGTGTCAATGTATTAATTAACAACAACGTGAAAGCTACTGTGCAATGTTCTGGAAAAAATATCGAACAACATCTTGAGGGTATCAACTTAAAACCTACCGAGTAATCTGCTATTTTTGGTTATCCATTTAATGAGGCCAATAATCAACTAAGCTGCCGGCAGAAATGGTGCAGACGCGCGTCGAGCATAATAAAGTCTACTTAACCAATATTTGGCAACACGCTCACTGCGCTAAACATGCTATAATGCCACCCAGAAAGAGTCGGTTGAGCAGTCGCTATTTTTATCGCAAGATAAAGGTAGAGGAAAGTCCGGGCTCCAATGGGCGAGGTGCCAGGTAACGCCTGGGAGGCGTGAGCCTACGGCAAGTGCCACAGAAAATATACCGCCTAGCTTCTGAATTTTTCACTTATCAACCACCGTAAGGTTGTAGAGAAGAGAGATAATTCAGGGGCTGGGTAAGGGTGAAATGGTGCGGTAAGAGCGCACCGCGCAGCTGGTAACAGAGGTGGCATGGTAAACCCCACCTGGAGCAAGATCAAATAGAGGAACAGACGCGTGGCCCGCGCGGTTCCTGGGTAGATTGCTTGAGCCGACAGGTGACTTTCGGCCTAGATGAATGGCTGCTCTCGACAGAACCCGGCTTATAGACTGACTCTTTCTTAACTTATCTATCCACAGCAGTATTTTAAAAACTGTGCATGCGTCAAAAAATATCGCTTTTCGTCACAACACCCTGTAATCTATAAAGCATTGATACTACTTCTTTGTAAAAAAGGTGAGTTTGTGCAATCAGAAGTTTATTCAGGTCTTAAAAAAATCCCGTTCCTCGCAACATTACCAAGTGATGCCTTACAGGTTTTAGCATCAAAAGCTAAAGCTGTAAAATTTCTCAAACAAGAAGTCATTATTACCGAGGGCGATGAAACGCATTCTCTGTACATTATTCTGTCCGGCAAAGTACGTGTATTCAGTACAGATAACAAAAGCAAAGAAGTTACCTTGCTCATTCAAGAAACCGGTTCTTATTTTGGTGAAATTGCCTTATTAAGTGATGAGCCGCGTTCCGCATCTGTACTTGCTTTGGAAAAAACACTGTGCGGCATTATTTCTAAACACGATTTTATTCAGTGGCTAACCCTACACCCTGAGGTCGCTATTAGCTTACTGGGGGTATTGTCGGAAAAAATCAGAGCATTGACGCAAAAAGTAAAACAACTAGCCTTATCGAATGTTTACGAAAGAACCATTAAAGTGTTAAATGATATGGCTCGCCCGTACGGTGATATGTACATTATAACCGCTCGACCTACACAATATGAATTAGCCACAATGGTCGGTTCATCCAGAGAAATGATTAATAAAATTATGCAAGAATTGGTCAAAGGCGGCTATATCATTCTTGAAGAAAAAACCCTGATCATTGAAAAAAAACTGCCTGCATCTTGGTAATCAAGCGCTGCTTATTTTTTAATACTGAACTTACCAAAAGGATTGTCCACAAAAAACACGAAAGTTTATCTGGGATATTTTTTCGTGAAAACTACCTTATTTCGATCATTGTCTGATAATAACCGGACGATCAGGCAATTCGTTGTATTTGTGATCTGCGCCAGCTGGAAACCGATGCGCTAATAATAAAGTAATTTGCTCAATACCATCAATCGAGCCACTTTGAAAGTCACCTTTTAAAAAATACTGGCGCATGCCTTCTGCAATAGCATCCCACTCGTTTTGCAACACCTGCTGAGTAATGCCACGATCAGCAATAATATGAACTTCCTTATCAGCCAGCATTAAGTAGATTAACACCCCGCAATTTTCTGCTGTATCCCACACCCGTAGATTTGAAAATACTTCGGTAGCGCGTTGTCGCGCGGATAAGCCTTTCCATACCAGCCCAGGTGCAAGAGCATTTTCAATAGCAAAACGAATCTCACCACGGTGCTGCGCTTCTGACTGTCTAATCGTCATCTCAATGGCGCTAAGCACAGCCTTAGGAAAAATAATACGCCACCGCCAAGGTGGCATAAACGCATGCCGTAACCAACGTTTAATTACCATGAGCCTGACGCTCCGCCGCCACCAAAACCACCGCCACCACCGCCCCAAGAGCCACCACCAGAAGAACCGCCGCCCCAGCGAGAATTGCCACCGAAACCACCGCCACCATTTGACCAGCCACCGCCGTTACCACCGACACCTATCATAAAGAAAACCATAATGCCGACAATAACAGCGGCTATACCCAAGCCAAATAATACAGAGACTAATACAGCACTACCAATACCTGCAAGCGTACCGCCCATGACGCGACCAAAAATAGACGACAACACAGAACCTACAAACAATCCGGCGATTAATATGAAAACATAGCCGCCTTCATCGACGTGTTGACCACCACCGACCTTCGCTTTAGGTGCGGGCAATTCTTCGCCATTCACTAATTTTATGATTTGCGATACACCAGCATCAATACCACCGGCAAAATCACCGGTCTTAAAATAAGGCGTGATGACATCAGCAATAATGCGCTTGGCAATCACATCGGGAATCACACCTTCCAAGCCACGCCCAACTTCTATACGCAACTTATGATCGTCTTTAGCAACAATAACAATAATACCATCGTCTATTTTATTACGGCCAATTTGCCATAAATCCGCCACTTGGATGCCATATTCGGCAATATCTTGCGGCTGGGTTGTTGGCACAATTAACACAGCAATCTGGCTGCCTTTTTGGGCTTCAAAAGCGGCAAGCTTTTCTTCTAAGCCAGTAAGTTGAGAAGCGCTTAACGTACCGGTAATATCCGTTACCCGTTGTGATAATTGAGGAATACTAATCTCAGCCCACACTGTTGTTATAAATAACAACAGTAATAGGCTAAATCCGTAGCGAAAACGCATTGATATCACGAGTCAGTTCTAATGTGTTAAAGCAGGCGCAGCAGCAGGTTGTGGTGCTGGTGCAGGCGGCGCTAGTTGTGCAGGAGCGACTAAGGTAGCGGGCGCTTGTGCTGGGGGTGCAGAGAAATCCACTTTAGGTGGCTCAGCAATGGCTTTTTCGTTTTCTACGATAAAACTGGGTTTGGTTTTATAACCAAATATCATTGAAGTTATGTTGCTAGGAAAAGAACGCACGGTAAGATTGTAAGATCTGACAGCATCAATATAACGATGACGTGCGACTGAAATACGATTTTCTGTGCCTTCCAGTTGCGCCTGTAAATCACGGAAACCGGTATCAGCTTTCAGTTGTGGGTA
The DNA here is from genome assembly GCF_900163755.1 of Crenothrix polyspora. Lineage (GTDB taxonomy): Bacteria > Pseudomonadota > Gammaproteobacteria > Methylococcales > Methylomonadaceae > Crenothrix > Crenothrix polyspora. The sequence goes on from NZ_FUKI01000135.1 coordinate 57,018, forward strand.
ATTTTCTGCTATGACCATTAAGCGAGACAATGCACCGCCCATGTCTTTTTGGGCAGCGACAAACTTTTTGAAGGCTTCTTCATCATTAATTAATTCTGGGGTAGCTTGTAGCGATCCAACTTTGGCGCGTGCTTCGGTAACTTGCGTCAGCACGTCTTTTTCGTGGCTAGCATAGCCTTTTACCACATTGACCAAGTTAGGTATCAGGTCTGCGCGGCGTTGATACTGGTTAAGTACATCCGCCCAAGAGGCTTTAATATCTTCATCCGTCATTTGTAAATTGTTATAACCACAGCCAGATAACATCACGGCCATAAATAAAGTAATCAGGTATTTAAACATAGCAACTCTCTGGTTATTTTAAAAAAATATCGACAAACTGCCCCCAAAGTGGGACGACGTGATTGGGAAGATACACCTAAATGGCTCACTTGACAATCCGCGCATGCTGACATCCACTGATTAATGTATCTAAAAACAGGAACTTTGGCCGTGCCAAACAGTTTACAGAAGCCGCTGTTATCGCGTTTTTATTCTCGATAATAGCTGGCGTGTAGATTGGGCTGTTACTCTTGGCAGCCCAATCTTCATTAAGTTCCGGCTTAAATTGGCAGCCATTTAATCGTTTAAAATGCTATCGCAACGATCAGGCAATCTTGGACGACCCGGTTTGCCTTGTGGTTTTTTAGGGTGTTTGGCTTCTTCTGAAAACCAGTAGGCTAAACTGGCATCACAACCATCGCCTTCAGGTAATGGCGCTTGGCTGGTGCAATACGGGTTGCTGTCTGGGCATTTTAAACGCACATGAAAATGATCGTCATGTCTCCACCACGGACGAATTTTTCTAAGCCAATCATGGTTAGATTTATTGGCGCATAACTGACGTTTAATACTGGGGTTAACAAAGATACGATCTACTTCTGGCATGCGCGAGGCGACTTCTAGCATTTTTTCATGCTGATTAGTCCATTGCTGTGTATCAATCGTATCTGAATTACTGACCAACACCGAACTTGCGCCCCAGGTTTCGCGCTCATTGGCATCCAGTTTTTTGGTAGATGCTATAGGCGATAGCAAAAACCAGATATCAACATCCAAACCTGTTTGGTGGCTACGGTGGCCACTTAATGAGGGTCCGCCTCTGGGTTGACCTAAATCACCCACCAGTAATGTGCCTATTTTTTGATCAGCGGCAGCGCGGCCAAAATTTTCGATAAAACCTATTAAATCAGGATGACCAAAATAACGACTTCTGGATAAACGCATTACTTGATAGCCTGTGCCCTCCAACGGCAAAGCCACCGCGCCACTGACACAGCCGCCATCGTATTTACCAATGCTCTGGGTAACAGGTGCTTTATTGGGTTGGGTTATTTTAGACCAATCACTGGCCGATGAGGCAAGAACTGCTGTTGAAAAAATACTCAGCAATAAAGTAGATACTAAAATTTTCATTGTGATTGTCTAGTGTTAGGTGATTTTAGCTAATAACAATTATAATCTAAAACCAAAGAGAGTTAAGAACGATAATCTTTAAAATGGGATACCACGCAATGAAAAAACTCACAATATTGACGCTGGCGGTAGTGCTGACCAGTTGTACACAAGATCAACAAAATTCGGTTTTTAGAAAAGCAGTAGAGCTATTAGATAGCGACTATATGGTTACGTTTGCTAATGGCTCAACCACCAAAACCTGGCTGATTAAAAACGGCAAGGTAACCTCTACCGACAAAGGCTATTACTATTTTTGGAATGTTAAAAAGCACTATGTGCAAGTGCCGATAGTCAATACAGTGATTGAAGAAATCGATTGATTTTTGTATACCGCCTGAGACAACAAAGCTTGATGTCTCAGGCGCACTGCTACGCATTATTTTTTTCTTTTAACCCGCCGATACAGCAAATAAATTACGCCTAAAATAGCAAACCCTATACCGCTGGCAACGCCTATTAACGTTTCTCTTGGCCAGCCATAAGGGTTGTAAGGGTTGCTGCCGACATGGAAGGGGATTTTTAACTTGTCGTCTTCGGTTTTGGCATTTTCGCCACCAACTAACAAAATCATCGCGTAATCGCCGTCTTTATCGATAGTCGCCTGGGCTTCTACAACACCTTTAGGATAAGCCTTGGCAGGGATTTCGGTAATAGTACGAATTTCTGTACTGTCTCCAGCTTTGGCATTGTTATTCACTTCAACCACACGGATACCAATCGGTGTTTCGCGAATATCGTTATCAATTAAATCTGCACTAAAAAACACCTTGCCGGCACCGGGTAATTCTTTGCAAAACGGTTTTAGCAAGGCGGCTCTATCGACGTTTTTTAACTCAACACTGGGCTGCAAATACGCACTAAAATGAACTGCGTAAAAATCGTTGGTAGCCAAACAGCCGACCTTATCTTTAGACGCAATTTTGGGGGCTTGGTTATCCTCGTCATCTTTATTGCAACCACTGACAAGCAGAGCAAGTGCTAGGCACAAAGTTTTAGAAAATACAGGGTAGTAGATATTTTTTTTCATGGTGTTTTTTCTCGCCTGGAAAGAACGTAGCTAGCGATAATTAATCAAGGTGCTGTTACCGAAAACTGAAATTTTCCGGTAACGATATGCGTGTCTATTGATACCACCCGATAACGCACGGTATACGTGCCAGGCGGTAATGGCTTTAGCGTAGCAAACATATGCGCTGGGTCAAAAGCTTCCTGGGTAACATCTTTGTTGTCAAAGCGAGTACCGTTGCTGTCTATTACCGCCAAGGCCTTGTATTCGCTACCGACTTTATCGTTAAACCAAACATCAACCTGTGTAGGTGCAACTGCCACACTGGCATCCTTAACCGGCTGTGATTTGACAAGAATAGCGTGCGCGTAAGCAAAATCAGACAAAACCAAACCGGCAATAACAGCCAGTTTTGATACATACAATTTATGTTTTTTAGTGTTATAACAAATCAATTTCATACGCGATATTATTATCCAAATCAATCAAGCTGAACATTATATAACCGATAGAAGCTAACAGCAGTAAAACTTGGCAAGCAATGCACACGAAATAAGATGAGCATTTGATTTCGTGATCTTACTTTGCCCGAAGACAGACCTTGTGGGTTATTTCAGGGAGACTCCTCAGCATGGCTCTGGCCAGTTCACTTTGAGTGCAGGGTTAGGCTGCTTAGGAACGTGCATGAAATAACTTGAACAACTTAAACGCCACCACCGTTCGTGCTGAGCCTGTCGAAGCATGAACTTGCTCAAGTTATTTCGTGCGCGTTCCTAAGCTATGCAAAACTGCCAAATTAACACCAAACAAAAACGCTAAACTCGCAACTTAAGAACAGGGGGATTATTTTGTGTGAACTGATTTAGAAGGAGGTGGTGGTGTGTAAATATTATCTAAGTCCTTATCCATCTTTGATGCAAAAGTTTCGACAGCTTTTAACGTTAATTTTTTATCTCCGCCTTTTGTTTCTACCGTATAACTTCCTACCATTTTACCGTTATTAGCGTTAATTAAATGCCCCATTAAATAAGCAAATAAAAAACTTGGTTTATGTAACTTTCCAACTAATACATAATCAGCCCCTGCTTTTTTGGAAAATGCTGCGGCAATATCACCGTGGTCAAAAAGATACCCGAAACCACCGTTAGCTTCATGTTGAGTATCTAAGTCAACAGAAATTATTTTATACCCCGCTCTTTTCAATTCATTTTCTAGCATAGCTTTTATACTGGCCGTTCTTGCAATTTCGGCAGGAATTCCAGGGGCAAGAGTGACATCACTTAATTCAAAATCTAATATAGCAATACTGGTTTCAGCACATGCTGCAATACTGAATAGACTTAAAAATATTGCGCCAAATTTTCGACGTAATCCTATATTTTTTCTAAGGTTCATAATAAGTTATGCTATGTTTCATTGGGAATTGCATAGTCTACTATAGCTTTGCATGATGAAACGATAAAAACAAAATTCATGTTGAATACCTAACTCTACGGTATGCTATTTAAACCATCCACCTACTTAACGCCGATCAATGACCTTAAAAATCGCACTCGCTCAAACCAATTTTCTGGTAGGCAATATCGCCGCCAATGTTGATAACATTGTGACTGCAGCACACTACGCGCGTGATAACTTACACGCAGACATCGTCATTTTTCCAGAATTGTGCATTACCGGCTACCCTGCCGAAGATTTGTTATTACGTAAAGATTTTATCAATACCGCTAATAACGCTGTCTATCAACTGGCAGAACGTATTGACGGTATTGCACTGGTCGTGGGTTATCCAGAACAGGCAGACGATAAACTGTATAACAGTGCAGTGGTGTTACACAATGGCGTTATGTTAGCTAATTACCGCAAGCAAGCTTTACCAAATTACGGTGTATTCGATGAACAGCGTTATTTTTCAGCCGGCAATCAGCCGTGCGTGTTTGAGTTTAATGGCTTATTTATCGGCTTAGCGCTGTGTGAAGATGTCTGGCAAGCCGGTATTATTGCCGCCAACAAACAAGCGGGAGCAGAGTTATTATTAGCATTAAATGCCTCGCCGTTCCATTCCGGTAAAATTTACCAGCGTGAAAAAACCATTAGTCCACAAATTAAAGCTGCTGCGCTTCCCTTAGTGTATGTCAATCAAGTGGGCGGACAAGATGAACTTATTTTTGATGGCGCATCGTTTGTAATGAATGCAATAGGCGAAGTCGTGTTTAGAGCCACTGAGTTTACAGAACAACTCAGTGTGGTTGAGTTTGAGGGTAATCATCCGCTCAACAGTTCGCTTGCCGCACCGTACAGCAAAATTTCCAGTGATTACCAAGCCCTGGTATTAGGTATTAAAGATTATGTCCGTAAAAATGGTTTTCATGGCGCGTTATTAGGCTTGTCAGGTGGGGTGGATTCGGCACTGGTTTTGGCGCTGGCAGTGGATGCATTAGGGGCGAATAAGGTTGAGGTGGTGTTAATGCCATCGCGTTATACGCAGGATATGAGTAACGAAGATGCTGTGTTACAAGCTAACGCATTAGGCGTTAAATACCACATTATTCCTATTGAACCTGCGGTGACTGCGTTTACTGATATGTTGTCGGTAGTATTTGCAGGCAATACACACGACACAACCGAAGAAAACATTCAGGCACGTTGTCGTGGTGTGGTTTTAATGGCCTTATCGAATAAGCAAGGCAAATTATTACTAACAACCGGCAACAAGAGTGAAATGAGCGTTGGTTACGCTACGTTATACGGTGATATGGCCGGTGGTTTTGCGCCCATTAAAGATGTGCCTAAATTGCTGGTATATCAATTGGCGCGTTACCGTAACAGTGTATCGGTTGTTATACCAGAACGCGTATTGATTCGCCCCCCGTCTGCCGAGTTAGCACCGGATCAAAAAGATGAAGATTCACTGCCACCTTACGATGTGCTTGATCCCATACTGGAACGTTATGTAGAGCAGGATCAATCGTCAGAAGACATTATTGCCGCAGGCTTTAGGCCAGATCAGGTGGCTAGGGCAATCAGCCTAGTGGATAAAAACGAGTATAAACGCAGGCAATCACCGCCGGGTATTCGCATTACACCCAGGGCGTTTGGCCGCGATCGACGCTACCCTATTACATCAGGCTATAAAGGGATTTAATACGCACCAACTCCCCAAAAATCCTGTCATCTTCGCGTAAACAAGAGGGTATTTATTTATAGCCCTCTGTTTTTAAAAACTAAAAAATTACGATAGTGTGTAGCGTTTTCGAAATGCGCCTGAAGCAGACAGGCTCGTTGCTTGTTTAACATACTCACTGATTAAAATAACAAAACTAACGATATGCCAAGGCAAATCAAAATACGATAAACTCAAAAAAGCGCCACCGACCAAATAAGCAATTAAACTTACTTGTAGCATTTTCGCCAAAAAATTATAGTGTTTTAACGCTTCGATTTTAGCCGTTATTTTAATAACCTGAATTAATTTAAGCCACGCTAAAAAATAAATCAATAAGTAAAGTATCAATCCAAACCAACCATGATCGGCCAATACTGAAAAATAAATACTGTGTGCCGCATGAACATCTTTTGGATTAGGCGCATAAAGTGCAAAGGTTTCCGCTGACCACGAATCAAATCCCATGCCCAATAAATTATCGTTCGCCACATGATAAGCGTAATGCCAGGCATTAATTCGCCCCATAGCCGAACCATCTTCTTGGTAGTTATCAATAGTATCCATTCGGACATACCAAGATGTGGGCATAAATGACAGCAATGCAACGGCGATAACTGCAATGGCTAATCCAGAAGCTATTTTACTCTGGCTTTTACTCCAATAAAAAACTCCTACCGCGATAATACTTAATAATGCGCCCCTGGACTGACTACCTAATACGGTAAAAAGACTGAATACAATGGCAACCAATAAGGCTTTTTTAAGCCACTGCCGTTCTTCTATATAAGATAAATACAGCATAAGAGGTGCTGTCATTAATATGGCAATCGCTAAGCCATTATTGTCTTCAATAAAACTATCAGCAGGCCCCCAGACAATAAAGCGCCCCCCTGTCATTAGCGTAAACAGCCCGCCTTTCACACTGTAATAACCGATAGATAGCACAATAACCCATATTAGTTTATTAAGCTTGTCCAGGTCAGTGATTAGCATCATTGTTAAAAAAACAATGAGCTGTATTTTTATTATTTTAATAAAATATATTTTTGCCGTATCAGGAAAATAAGCAAAATACGTGGTAATACTCATAAAAATAACAAACAGTATCCATATAAATAATAAGCCACTCGCAGGTATTTTTTTAGTGTCTTTCGATACTGCCATCGAGCAGATAAGCACAATAGCGGTAATGTAAGCAAAAGGTGCAGAATAAGCAAAACCATAGGATAATCGGTGTGGATTCATATAGCTAAGCCATGCCCACAAATACACACCAATATAAGGTTTTTTAAGGGTATAAAGACACCCTATTAAAACAATCGCTGTAATCAGTATATCGCGCATTAATAAGCCAGTTTTTTTCTAATTTTTAACTATATAAATATTTATACATACAGCAGGACAGTTACAGCCACCGTTCGTGCTGAGCTTGTCGAAGCATGAACGGCACACTTCGACAAGCTCAG
>NZ_FUKI01000133.1 GCF_900163755.1 Crenothrix polyspora
TTTCGGTTCTCCCACAGGGGACTTCCACCCCATTACATCGCGCCCATGCTGGGCGCACACGGGGCGTTCAACCGGACTGGCCTTGATGCTTGCGTGTTTTCTTACAACAATCTGGCCAGCCGGTTAACTTCACGTTAGGCAATTCAAAAATCGAGCTTATATGAAATCAGTTTTTATTGGTCACTTTCGGCCTACTCAAGATGAATTTACCCAGCTTTGGGATGAGTCTATTTTTGCAATTGATGCAAATGTCTTGCTCAATCTATATAGATATTCCTCAGATACCAGGGAAGAACTTGAGAAAGCTTTAAACGAGATTAAAGATAAAGTATTTATTACGCATCAAGCAGCTAAAGAGTTTTTAAAGAACAGATTGAACGTAACGGCTGGTCAAGCAGATGAATATAAAAAAACAATATCATCAATTAATAATGTATTAGCCACACTATCAAGTAGTGATAGACATCCATTTTTACCAGATTCTGAACTTCCAAAACTTAAGGAATACGCAGGTAATTTGATTTTTATTCTTGAAAAGCAACAAAAACTGCTTCTTGCAAAATTAACGGATGATGAAATACTAGATTTTGTAGAAAAGTTATTCGATGGTAAAACTGGACGCCCGTTCAGCAATGAAAAATTAATCGAAATAGCAAAGGAAGGGGAAGAGCGCTATCAGCGAGAAACTCCACCCGGCTACAAGGATAATAAAAAGGACAGCCTTAATGATCCATACAGAAAATATGGTGATTTAATTGTATGGCATCAAATATTAGAACATGCAGCAACACATGCAAAGTCTGTAATATTTATTACTGATGATAAGAAGGATGATTGGTGGCTTGAACAGTCAGGTAAAACAATTGCTCCACGACCAGAGCTTATTGAAGAGTTTCATGAAAAAACTAAGCAAAAATTTTGGATGTACACAGTGGACAGGTTCATACAAGAGTCAGCAAAAATATCAAAATCAACTGTTAGTAGTGAAGTAATAGAAGAAATTATTAAAGTTAGTATGGATATAAATGAAAGCAATCTACGCGAACTGCCTTCAATTGAAGTATACCAAGACCCTTTTGATTCTCCAGTCGATGAATGGCAAGGCGGATTTCTAATTGTCCATTTAAATAGACCTATGAGATATGCAACTGGTACAGGGAAATTCCATCCAAAATTTTCAACTATTCCAGAATTTAATGTCAAATTAGTTGACTCTCCTTACGAAGATAAAAACATGGTAACACTAAGCTTTGGTTGCGGAACAACGAGAGATTTTAATGTCCACCTCAGAGCAAGAGATACTTTTCTTGAGGCGGGAAATTATATATTTGAATATACAGCCAGTGAGTCTATTGAAGTTGAAGAGAAATAAAACAACTACGATGCCAAATTTTGCAATCACACATACTGTTTTTTAAACTGAGCGTTTGGTGTACGGTGTAATATTTTTTTCGGTGTTAGTTTAGCCATAGTGCATAGTTTGGCAGCCTAACGGGGCGCTCAACAGGGACTGGCCGTATCGTGGCCATTTTGAAGTTTTGTAATTAAATCAGCTTTTGTGGCTTTGCTTATTTCCCTAGAAACGGCCAGCCCGTTAGCTTAACGTTATGCGTGTATGTATTGTAATAATCTGACAGGAGCTGGAAAATGAACAATCATCTAACCAATCGCGGAGTTTGGGTACGAATTAACCGCTATAAAGGCGAAACCGTAGAGGGGTGGCTAATAGGAGAGATACCCCAAGGGCTTCTTATAGCATTGGACAAGGATTTAAAGGACTTACGGCTAGTATCGGAATACTACTCAATATCTTATAATCACGAAAATAAACTCTCGACTCTGAGCATTGAGAATGCTACGGAGGTTCGCGACGAGTTACAAGCTATAAGTGAAGCCATTTCAGTTCCTATGAAAAATGCCATATCGAGGACGAAGTTCGATAAATTACATCAATTTTGTCACCATTCGGCTGAGCTAAGTTGGCAAATTCGACAGGGCGAGCACGAGGCATTCCAGGGGATCGACTCAGAACCGCGTGGTGAATTAATGGGATTTCTTCTTGCACAGGTGGATCGTTCTACCGCTCTGCATAGGGAAGTTTACGAAACATTTGAAGATTGTGGGCTCACCGCGATTCTCGATGAGTTCGGTCGAGACTTGCACGTCTACCAGCTGAATTTACAATTCCGGCCTATGATTTGGAATTCTCGTCTAGGGAAGAGATAACAACTGCCCTAGAATCAGCAAGGGATAAACACTGGACTGGGCAAAGGCATAGCGCTTTACTTGAGGCTGCCGAGGAAACAAGGATGCGACTAATACTGGAGGCCGTGAAGAAAAGAGATCATAAAAATGATACCGAATCGAAAAAGTTCGATGATTCTACGCCATTTTCGCGGTGGTTCGGGCCGTCATTGCGGGTACTTGCAGGAACAGGACTCGCAGCCGCAAACGCTGCTGTAGGAGTTACCGCTGGTATTACTGCGACAATTACAACTCTTGGGTCGCTAGGAGTGCCAACTTACGTGGGAGTGGCGACATCAATTTACACAGGGCTTTCTCAGGTCGCTGACGGCTTGGAGAAAATAGGGCGTTGTAGGTAAGGTTTTATCCGGTATTAATTTAGCAACTGTGCGTAGTTTGGCAGCATAACATCGCATTCAACGCGGACTGGCCTTGATAACTGCGTGTTTTCTTACAGCATTCCGGCCAGCCGGTTAATGCAACGTTAGCGCTGTCATTAAAAGCGCCTATACATCAAGGATGATTCTTCCGTTTCAACAAGCTGGGGCTGAGTCATGTTAAATAAATTGAACAAAATAACACTAACCTTAAGCGTAGCGGCTTTGCTACCTATAACTATGGCAGTGCAAGCAGATAGCTCACGTATTCAGTGGAAAAGTAATAAGCATTTTTATCAACGTTTCGATCAACAAGTTTCTTGGGGAACGGCTCAAGCAAATTGCCAAGCTATTGGCGCACATTTGATAACACTAACATCCGGAATAGAGCGCGGCTTTATTTATACAGAAATTTCAAATGGGAACTTTTGGATTGGCGCTAACGATGTCCCAGTTGATGGTAGATTTACTTGGGTTACAGGAGAAAAATGGGTTGATGAAAAATGGTATTGGGTTGGCGGGGGCGATTATGTCTATTCAAATAGCAATGGTTTCGGATTAAGTTCTGCGGACTCTACTCGAATTTATATTTGCGAATGGAGTGCTAATAATTATATTGGGCTTGCTAATGTCCCTGATTTGAATAAAAACGGTAGTCCTGAAATTGCTGCGTTGTATGTCGATTACATTACGAGTAAACATACAGTTAAAATACGTGATCCTAAGACCGATAAAATTATTAACACTCTATACTTTAAAGCTGGCTTTACTTTACCACCTCAAGGATTGGTTGTTCTTAAAGATTTAAATGGCAACAAAGTACCAGAAATTGGTGTACTGTATACTGAATTTGGCCAACCTTCTGTTGGAATAAAAGATGCTAAAAATGACAAAGTTTATTTAAATACATTACGTTTTTTAGACACAAATTATAGTCCTAAAGAAATTAGTATTTACCCTGATGGCAATGGTAATGGTTATAATGACATAACAGTTTTAGGCATTAGAAAACCAAATAACGCTCCTAAAGCTGAAACCCGTGATAGTAAAACTGGTAAACTTTTAAACGATACACAATTTTAAAACTGCATATACGGTTAACATATCTGCAAATTTAGTATTTTTGTTCTGTGTAAATTTGGCTTTTGTGCATAATTTTGCACGCTAACAGTTTGTTCAAGTGGGACTGCCCGTACGTGGCCATTTTTAAAATTTAATTTTTAAACAACATAGGGGCTTTGCTTATTTCCCATACGGGCAGCCCCTTAACAAAACGTTAGGGTTACAGCGATTTCGAGTACGCCCATGGATATGCAAATGTTGATCCCGTATTTTCCGATTATTGGGCCAGCCTTGGCTGCATTTGTGGCAATTCTCGGATGGGGTGTGTCGCATTATTTGAGCGTCAACAAAGACCAGAAGGCAAAGCAACGTGATATGAGAATTCAGTTTTTGCTTGAGGCATACCGGAGACTTGAAGCTGCTGCAAACCGCCCCGAATCAGGAAAGGAAGAACAAGATAAGTTTGAATCGGCGCTTGCCGACATTCAACTGCTCGGCACAAAAACACAAATCGAAGAATTGATGCGCTTCCTTGAACAGTGGAACTCATCAGAAGGCAATGCTTCAATCAATCCTTTACTGGAGCTTCTAAGAACACACCTTCGGGACGAGCTTGGCCTTGAAAAGGAAATTCCAGGCATCAAGATATTTCGCTTTGAGAATCGTCACCCTAATCGGGTAGCCAGGGGCATCTAACCCCCAGCCCCCACACCACCCACCATGCGGGTCCGC
>NZ_FUKI01000132.1 GCF_900163755.1 Crenothrix polyspora
TCATCAACTGGTGGATGATGTGCGCCATCTGCATGAATTGGAAATAATTCTTGAGTGCACGGTAACTCTTCCTGGCATACTGGTGTTCCATACCATAGCCGCCATTTTTCAGCGTATTGAAACCTTCATTCTCGATCTTCCATCGCAACCGCCCCGTCCTGCTAGTGTCTGCCACATTACGGGCATGGACAGGCAGGTCGGTGATATGCACAAACCGCGTGGTTTTGGGCGCTTCAGCCGAGGCACCTGGTTTGGTCGGTGCGATAGTTTCTTGGCATTCCAGCCAGTTGAGGTTATGCCCCTTATAATCGATGCCGGTAACCCAATGGAAGACTTGGGTAACCGTGTTGCCGTCAGGGCGGTAACAGATGTCTTTACGCCTGTTCTGGCTTTGCAACGGCTGTAATGCCAAGGCCTCTTGCCAGACACTGGGCAGGTTACCGTCCTTAAAAGTGACACAATAAGACCATTGGTTAGCCTTGCAGATGTCAAAAAAACCTTGGTAAGGGTATAGTCCATCAGCAAGTATCACTATAGGCAGGCGTGGGTAAAGCGCTTTTAGCTTGGCTGCCAGACGCACGAAGGTTTTGCGCTCGCAGTCTTGTTTGTCATATTCGCCCCCTTCAGGATTTTCAATCCATTCACTGGCGATGGAAACACTGAAGCCGGTCGAGGTGATCAAGCGTGCTTCGAGGACAAAATGGAAGTAGCTTACCTTACCGGTTTTTGAGGTTTTATGTAGGCACTGCTCGTCGCGCCGGTGGTCGTAACTGCCAACACAACTGCCATCAACCGCGATCCGAAACCACTGCCCACGGTAACGGCTACGATGGAAGGTTTTGCGTTGGAGCAGGTTTTGTACCATTTTTTGCTTGAGGTGTTCGATTTGGTCGATGTCCAATAATTCGATGACATTCTGGACGGAATCACCGTGCGGCATCGCAAAACCGAACAGACGCTTGTAGTTTTTGTGAAACAGAACATCCCCACGGTGCTGGTTGTATTGGTTACGGGAACCGACCTTGAACAAGAACATCGCCAGGCAGGCGGTCAGGTGGGCGGCCAGTTCATAGTTGGAGGCTTTTTTAGGGCAATCATCCACATCCCGCATCCAGCCAAACAGGTCAGGAAAGTGCTGCTGGATGGTCTGGTACATTTCATATACAAGCTGTATTTTCTTTTGTTGCTGGCTGGCAATGGCTTGTGCTTCGGTCAGGGCTTTGCGTAGTTTAGCTTTTTTTGCACGACGCTGGGCTATAAATTGGGCACGATTTGGCTGGGCGTTTTTTCATTAGAAATTTACAATGCAGAATGGAATGGATGGAAAACTGGCTATTGTCCATCTTGTTGCCGGAAAAATTTAATTTCAATGCACGCTAATCGATTGATTTACGTTTAATTCTGATACGCTCTGAATTGCTGGTTTAAGCACAGCCATCCAAACGCCAACCCAAATCAACAATAACAGCCCAATAATAAGCACACCGCGCAACGTATCGGCCAAACCATCAACTAATGGCACTAAGCGCTCAAATAATGCCAATAAGCGTTGTTTTTGTGCTGATGCTGATACGAATGTGTTTTGCTCTGGCATAAAAAACCTGTCTGACGTTAAAATTATAAAAATACTGATTTTATTGAATTTTAGCAACGGGCTTACACATCAAAAAATAGCCGTTCTGTTATAGCGTATAGGCATTCTATTCAGCAAAATTAACTCCTCAATGGAGCGCTGACATTTTTGAATACTCAGGTACAATTAAGCCCCACTCTCGTCAGACCATTAATCTATGAACAACGACTTATTTATCTACGATACTGAGCGTTTTAAAAGCATTGCTTTAGACAATGTATTAGAACAGGGACTCTTTTGCTTTACAGAACATTGTGTAATTGCATTAAATAAACAAGATAATACGTTAATAGCGCAAGTACAAGAGACAAATAACCCGCACACCACACATCACGTAACCTTGTCCAAAGACACAGGCACTAAACTGAACTTTCAGTGTAGCTGCGATACCCCTAAAAATACCGCTTGTCAACATGCAATTGCCGCACTGCACAGCTATACCGCCTATGATAAACGCTACAAAAATCTAATCGACACAAGCGCAGCCGCTGCGGTACAAACCTGTATTGAGCAAGGTAATAATGAAGTCAGAACAAAATTAATCAGCGGCAATCTTGGTTTTGGTACGTGGCAAGCAACCGCAACTACATTGGGTACACAAGGTTTAGAATCTTACCAAGTACACATTCGCAGCCTAACGAAGCCTTTTAATTATTGCACCTGCCCTGACCTTAACCTGTATCGCCTAGGTACGTGCAAACACATTGAAGCCGTGCTGCATTATGTACAAAGCAAACCCGACTATAACAATTATCTCGGCGCTGGTATTCCTGTTTCCTTTGTCTATATGGCCTGGGAAAACAACAAACCCATTATGCGTTTACATGCACTGAGCAGCATGAGCGACAATCTGTCCAGTATTTGTGCGGGCTTTTTTGGCCCTAACAAAATTTTTAACGGTAATTTACCAGAAGATTTTTTTCGCTATACTCAGCAAGTACAAGGCAGAGACGACCTGCATATCGGTGAAGATGCCTTACAATATGCACAACAAAGCGCTAAAAATGCGGCTTACAAAGAGCGTGCTAAACAAATTAACGACGCTATTTTAAACACACACGGCGTAATACCCGATATTAAAGCACGCCTACTGCCCTACCAAATTGACGGTGTGGCTTTTTTAGCCACGCACGGGCGAGCATTATTAGCCGACGATACCGGTTTGGGCAAAACGCTGCAAGCGATTACAGCGGCTTCTTGGCTGGTTAATCATGCCGCTATTAACAAAGTACTGATTGTTTGCCCAGCCTCTTTAACGTTTCAATGGGCACGAGAAATAAAAAAATTCACCGCCTATACCGTACAAATCATACAAGGTAACGCCGAACAAAGAGCCGTACAGTATCAATCTGATGCGCTATTTTTCATTATTAATTATGAATTAGCCATGCGTGATATAACGCTTATCACTGACGACTTTAATGCAGATTTGCTGGTTGTCGATGAGCCGCAACGTACCAAAAACTGGCGCACCCGCATCACCCCAAAACTAAAACTCATACCCAGTCAATACGTGTTTGTGTTAAGCGGCATAATCGTCGAAAACCGGCTGGACGATCTATACAGTTTATTGCAACTGGTTGATCCGACAATACTCGCACCTTTTTGGCGCTACTTACTCGATTATCAAATTACCGATGAAACCGGCACAGTGCTGGGGTATCGCGATTTAGCCCAATTACTGCACCGCATCGCACCGGTTATGCTACGGCGACAACACCAAACCGTCAGCACACAGTTACTGGAAAAAACTGAAGTCCGACTTGATATTCCTCTGGATAAAAAACAACGCGAATTACATGACAGCGGGCTCTCTACTGCCAAGCAACTGGCACAGCTTGCCACACGTCGTACTTTAACCCCTGGCGAGCAACACCGCTTACTGGCGGCGCTGCAACAAGCACGGATGGCGTGCAATGCAGCAGGCTTAGTTGATAACGAAACACACGGCTCACCTAAATTACATGAGCTATCGTATTTACTGGAAGATCTCTGCCTACAAAACAACCATAAAACCGTTATTTTTTCGCAATGGGCAGTCATGACCGAAATGGTCGAAGCATTAACACGCCAAATAGGCTTATCGGCGGTACGCCTACACGGTGGTATGAGCAGTGACACACGTACTGACGCTATTAATCGTTTTAAAAATGATGACAGCGTGCAGGTACTTATTTCTACCGATGCGGGCAGTGTCGGCTTAAATTTAAAATCAGCTACTGTATTGATTAATTTGGATATGCCGTGGAATCCTGCCATTTTGGAGCAGCGTACAGCCTGCCTACACAGGCCAGGACAAAAAAACACCCTGCAAGTGTTTTTAATGCTGGCCGAAGATTCATACGAGCAGCAGGTCACTAAACTTGTTAAAAATAAACGGGATTTATTTGATAATGTTATCAGCCCAGAAACCTCCAAAGAGGTCGTAGGGGTTTCTAAAAAAATGTTGCAAACGCTGATTAATACACTGATTAGTAATACTGCCGAGTCTAACAAACACCAAAATATAAAACCGTCACATGCGTTAGCAGCGTCAGATACTCAGCATAGCGACACAGGGCAATCAGAACCAGACCCTCAGCTTCAGCAACTGCTCACCAGTATGCAACTAGTATTTAAATACCGCTTACAATCCGTCGTCGGCTCACCCGAACAGATATTAGTTATTGTTAATCCTATCCATAACAGCGACGAAGACACTGTGCGCCAACTATCGAAAGGTGTTGTGCCAATCGCCGTTGTTGACACTAAAACACTTAATAGCTTAAAGGGCTTAGAAGCCTGCTCTACACTGGCAACTTTGCCGGTATTGTATAAGCAAAGCCTTACCACAACAATCAACCCACTCACACAGATGGCTGAAGCTAAGCTGCATTCAGCTGAAACTTTACTGGCGCAACACTGTGTAGCAGGGGTGTTAGATTTAATCGCTTCCGCCATGCTCTTACAAGCAGCTGCTATAGCAGGGCAGTTTCAAGCACCCGCAATAGATACCGTAACCGTTTGGTTACATAACGAAATACTACCACAGCAATTACTCACACCCGCCCAAGCGGATGCCATTATCCGCGTGGTGTCTTTACTGCAAAGCCCAGATGTACCATTGAGTTTAATTGAGCAGGCTATTACAGACGCAAGATTATTCTGTTAATGGTGCTACGATGAAAACACTCTGCCGATAATTGTCACCTATTAACAAAAACAGTTCCCTGTTAGCAAGAAAACACGTTAATTTAAACCAACCCAAAACGCTAAACTACTAAAAAAAACAACTGTTGCTAAAAAATCAATACCACCTCAAAAAATTCGCACTAATAAAAATACAATACTTATCAAATAATTAAAATCAAAAATAAGATTTATTTTTCCAAAACAGCGATCATCTCAGCCAATTTAGCAAAAAACACAACATGGCATGAATTATGCTTTGTACATTTTTAAGAATATGGACTATCTGTCATTCACATAGGTGTTTGACCATAAGAGTTCACGACACCGTGAACTGAGTTAACTACATTTTAAAATGGTATTTATTATGAACAAAAAAATGCTTTTTCCCATTTTTTGCTCAGCAATGCTAGGATTTAGCACGGCTAACGCTGGCTACATTACTATTTCTGATACAACAGGCAATAATGTTATGAAAAATGCGTACAATTTGGATTCGGCGTTTAATAAAAACGCCGATAACACTATTGGCAAACCTAACAATGGCAAAGACACGAATATCTCTGAGTCTTTTTTTCATTCATCCGTCATTGCAATTACTGAAAAAGATAACAGCAGTTTGGATTGGTATTCATTCAACGTCACCGCATCAAATAAAAATCCTATACAAGCCTATTTTGATATAGATCAAACCTCGTCTAGTCTGGATTCTTTTATAAAACTATATAACTCTTTTGAGAAGGAAATTGATTCTAATAACGATCACGAAGCAACCGATCCAGGCTCGCTTTATACCGGCACCTTCAAGGCACATAATGGCAAGGATTCTTTTATAAGTTACACTTTTAAAGCCACAGGTTTGTATTATTTATCCATTGGCAATGCCGTTAACCCACCAAATGATAAGCGCAATATCTTTTATCAAAATCCACTTAGCACCGGCCAAAACTACACTTTACATGTGTCGCTATCAGACAATATAGCCGTTAATAATCAACAATCTAATGTGCCAACACCGCCTGCGACATTACTGTTTGGCTCAGGTCTTATAGGATTTATGGGCATGTATCGTCAGAAAATTTTCGCAACCACTTTAACAGCATAAGTCTAAAACCAAATCGCCTTCGCTATAACGAGGGCGATTCTTAATTAAATCATTAACAACAGCGTTTAACACCCGTCCATTTTTCATCTTGCCATTGCTTAAAAAAATCCGCCTTAGTTAACGCGGGATGACAAGCGCCTTCCGCATGCCGCTGATGGTATTGTGCGTAATGCTGCAAATAACGTTCATACGCATCATCGCCAGACAATTGGCGCACGGTTTGCCAAACGGCTTTGATTTTAACGTGCATTAATGCCCCACTTGCTCTTCAGCCAATTGTGTTAGCACATAAGGCGATTCTGTCAGCGGCAATACCGGCTTACCTGCCACGTAGCGCATACACATACGCAACATATCAAACACAATCAACCACAATAAGCAGATAAAAAACAGCGTAATACCGGCATCCAGATGCAGGTTAAAAATCAACTTCGGTGCAGCAGCGGCTTTGTCCACCGGCAATGTACCCAACGCCAGTTTATTGGCTAAATCATTAGCCCCTGCTAAAAAGCCAATGCGCACATCGTCACTGAACAATTTTTGCCAGGCGGCGGTACTGGTGATAATCACCAGCCACAACAACGGTGTGCCGGTAATCCAGGCAAAGCGTAATTTACCCGATTTCACCAAAATACCGGTCGCCACCGACAAGGCAATCGCCGCCAACATCTGGTTGGCAATACCAAACAACGGCCACAAGATATTCACCCCACCGTTGGGGTCAATCACACCGATGTACAGAAAATAACCCCAGCCCATAACAACGATAGCACTGGTCAGCACCACCGACGGCAGCCACGAGGTTTCGCCCATTTTTGGCCAGATATTACCAAGCATATCCTGCAACATAAAACGCCCCACTCGCGTACCGGCATCCAGCGTAGTCAGGATAAAAATTGCCTCAAACATAATGGCAAAGTGATACCAAAGCGCCAGCATGCTTTCACCAAAGGCACTGCCAAAAATACTCGCCATGCCCACCGCTAATGAGGGCGCACCGCCGGTGCGGGCAAATAAGGTTGCCTCGCCCATTTGCCGTGCCAAGTTTTGCATTTGTTCAACCGTTACCGGATAACCCCAAGACGAAATTTTAGCTACGGCATCCGCCGCGTCTGCACCGACTATACCTGCCGAACTGTTGATGGCAAAAAACACACCCGGGTCTAAAACGGTCGCCGCCACCATCGCCATAATGGCCACGAAAGATTCCAGTAACATGCCGCCGTAACCAATCATCACAATGTCGCGTTCGTTGCTGAGCAATTTCGGGGTCGTGCCCGATGCAATCAAGGCATGAAAACCAGAAATCGCGCCGCAGGCGATAGTAATAAATACAAACGGAAACAACTTGCCGCCAAAGATCGGTCCCGTGCCATCAATAAACGGGGTAATGGCGGGCATTTTCACATCGGGCCTGAGTAAAATTATCGCCACCGCCAACAGGGTAATCGTGCCCAACTTCATGTAAGTCGATAAGTAATCACGCGGCGCTAATAACAACCATACCGGAAATATCGCCGCCGCCAAACCGTAAGCCATCACCGCAAAGGCCAACGGTAAGCTATCGTGGTCAAACCAGCCGCGCAAACTTGGGTTGGTGTCTATCCAACCGCCAGCCCCCACTGACAGCAATAATAAAACCACCCCGATGAGGGATGCTTCCAATACACAACCTGGGCGCAAAAAACGCATATAAATGCCGACCAACATGGCTATCGGTATGGTCGCTGACACAGTAAACGTCGCCCACGGGCTGTGCTTCATGGCATTCACCACCACCAAGCCCAATACCGCAATCAGGATAATCATAATGGTAAACGTGCCAATTAACGCCGCCGTACCACCAATGCGGCCAATCTCATCACGCGCCATTTGGCCAAGGCTTCGGGCATCGCGACGAGTGGATATAAACAAGGTAACCATGTCCTGCACGCAGCCGCCCAGCACTGCACCAAACAATATCCACAACGTGCCTGGTAAATAACCGAATTGCGCCGCCAGCGTAGGCCCAACCAGTGGGCCTGGTCCTGCAATGGCGGCAAAGTGGTGGCCAAACACCACCCATTTGTTGGTCGGCATAAAATCGCGACCATTATCCAGGCGCTCAGCCGGTGTGGCGCGGGTGTCATCCACCATGAGTACCGTGGCGGCTATCCATGCCGCATAAAACCGGTACGCCAGTGCGTATACGCACAAGGCGGCGGTGATAAACCACAACGCGTTAATGTGCTCACCGCGATTGAGCGCAATGCCGCCCACCGCTGCCGCACCTAAAATGGCTACTAATAGCCAGATTGCATTTTTTGTTATGCTGTTCATTATTAATACCTGTTATTCAAGCCGCTGCGCCCACTTTTGTTATTATTACCGGGTGCTGACACACGCTACATTGTCATACAGACTTAATAGCCTGTCGATCAATTGCTAAACAGTGGGATAATTTAAGATCTGTTACCAGCCTGTTAGCATTATGGTTGAAAATAACCAACTACATGCTGAATAAGCACAAATGCCTGACTTTTCATGCTGAAAGTCAGGTTTTTGGGGATTAAATTAATAATATCGGTGTAAAGATGCAAGGTGCTACATCCCTACCGCATGTGATTACGGACATAAAACGCGACAAAAAATAATGCTACTGAAGTAGGTTGGCCTGACTGCTGTTTGGCAACCCAACCTACAACAGCGTGTCCGCGCTCAAGTTAATAGCCCTGTATTTGATGTGTTGGTGCGTGTTTAATGCGGACAGTGCAAGATCAATAAAACTTACGGTTATCGCCTTTTAGCCTGTCTTCTTGGGCTTGTTTGGCTTCCAGTTCTTCTGGGGTAAGTTCGGGTACTATAATCACAACAGGCTCAGGTATTTTAGTCAGCTCTTCTATAAACGCTAAAAACCAGTCCTGATCTTTAACGTTGGCCATATCAGGATCGCTGGTAATATCAGCCACATCTGGCAAACTGGCCTTAGCTTTAGAGCTTTGCAGTGCTTTTAAACATGCCTCGTTGTCGCCGCGTAAACTATAGATACACGCCAAGTTATAAGATGCCGTCCCCGCTTGAATGGCGTTGCCGCGTTCAAATTGTTTTTTAGCCTGTTCGTAAATAGCATCATCGGGTGCAGCATTTTTAACACGCGCCATATCCATATACGCCACGCCACAGTCGATAGCCGCCGCTAAATATTCAGCTTGCAGCAATAAACAAAATTCAAATTTTTGAATCGCTTCTTGATACAAGGTAACTGCCTGATCGCCGTCTTTAACTTTAGCCTGGTATAACAAGGCCGCACCCCAGTTATACAAAGCCTGGGCACGCATGGGCTCATCGCTGATAACGTCCGCAAAAGTCTGATAGATGTGTTTGTATAACTGATCGGTGTTACCGCTCTCATCTTGACGCGCCTTAGTGATTTGCTTGATAGCGGTTTCCATCTTAGATTTTTTTTGAAACGATGCAATCAACGACATGTTTTATTTCTCCTTAAGAAAAGTAAATGGCAGATAAAAGTATAGGATAACAGCTCAATTGCCGACGACAACATTAAATACTTCGACCTATACGATTAATTTTTGCTTTTTCCGACAACGTAAAAGGAATGATACTATCTTGTGCCCATTACTGTGTTGCAATGCATATTTTTACTATATATTTGATTAAAAATATTTTTTTATTTTAAAAAAATCTTGCTTTACATTAAATTTAATAAACACTAACTATTGTCTTGACGTGCGTAATCACTATCATGCCTAATTCGCATTTTACCAAAAACGAATAGGTGTCAATTATGATAAATTCTAAAAAGAATATTGTTTATGCATGCTTAATTATTATTTGCACTAATGCTGCGGCATGGGAGGGCGATGAAGATCAAAGTAGTGCCCAGCAAAATCTCAATGCTCAAATATTATCTCAACCCTTTAATGTGGCAGATGAGACCACTTTAGATGAATCTTTATCAGAAGCAACAAAAAGAGGTAAACCCACTAAATCTGAAGTCAAAACAGGACAATACCAGTATTTTCACAATGGTTATTATTATCCATATTGGGCCTATTCACGAGGTTACTGGTATTAAAGCTCCCACACTGTAAAACATCACTAAAATATTCCAGCAGTAACATAACATTAAAAATAATAATTATAGGAAATATATGATTGACTCGAAAAAAACAAAAAACTTTGGCTTAATTAGCATTGTTGCGATTACGTTACTGTTAAATGGTTGTGCCGCAGTTCATACAACAATCGCTAAGAAAGATTTAGATGTGCAAACTAAAATGAGTGACACGGTTTTCTTAGATCCTGTCGGCCCTGATAAAAAGACTATTTATGTTGATATTAGAAACACATCGGATAAATCAAATTTTGATATTCTCAGTACGGTAAAAAGATCATTAAGTACTAAAGGCTATACGATTACAACTGATCCTGATCGTGCGCATTATTGGTTGCGTGCTAACGTGTTAAGTGTTGACAAAGCCAGCCCAACAGCGGCAGAGTCGGCATTGCATGCAGGCTATGGCGGCGCTTTAGCAGGTGGTGCGGCAGGCGCGTTAACAGGTGCGGCGGTAAGTGGTGGTATTGGCGCGGCAGTTGGTGGCGGCGTTGGTATGCTGGTTGGTAGCGCTGTTGAACTTGTTGCTAACGCAGCGGTAAAAGACGTGACTTATATGGCAATTACAGATATTGAATTATCAGAAAAAACAAAGCGCGGCGTGGTGGTCAGAAAAGACAGTCGACGAGATCACAAAAATGGTATCGGCGGTTCTAGCCGAGAAACTGATTCGGAAATCAAAAATACAAAACAATACCGCATTCGCGTTGTCAGTACCGCCAATAAAGTCAATTTAGACTATGCAGAAGCAGCACAGCCATTAACAGAAGGTTTGGCGCGATCTATTTCTGGTTTGTTCTGATAGATACAAAAATATTCATTTTTTTAAACCGTTCTTAAAAACCACAAGAACGGTTTTTCTGCTTATCACGTTCTCCGATATTGCTGCTTTTTAAACTCATTTGCAATTCAATAAGCGTAAATATCTTCAAATACCTCGTAAAATATAGCGTGTCTGTGTTTGACCTGGCATTGCCACAGATGATTAATTCCGGTAATAGGCAGGTAATTGTTATAATTAGCAACTTAGCCAACTGATCAAAATTACACAATGCTATTAACTCAAAAGTGGAGAAACTATGTTTGGACGAATTGAAAGTTATGACCCTGATACCAAAACCGGTGTCATCACAGCCGGCAAAGAGCTCTTCAAGTTTGATATGAAAGTGTGGGTGGCCGACACGCAACCTGAAAAAGATGATATTGTCCGCTTTGATTTAAGAGCTAAAGCCATTGCCAACATCACTTTAGCCGGTGCTTTTATTGATAAATCCAATGCCGTCAAACGTCGGTGGATAGCCGCCTTATTATCGTTTTTACTCGGCTGGGCAGGCATGAGCCGTCTGTATTTGGGTTATTATCAAATTGCTTTTGTGCAAATGTTTCTAACCGCTATTTTAATATCCGCAGGCTTTTTACCTTTTGCATTGCTGTGGGGATTTTTAGATGCCGTGTTATTAATGGCGGGTCATAACGATAAAGATGCCAAAGGTCGACCTTTAAAATAAGCACCGACTTTACTGTACATTTTTTCAAGCACAAAAAAAGGCTCCCGAAGGAGCCTTTTTAATCTTGAATCTGGAAAAAACTTTATTCGGGATGAACGTTAACAGCCGTCAAGCCTTTTGGTCCTTTTTCACAATCAAAACGCACGTTTTGATTTTCTTCCAAAGTTTTGTAGCCATCACCTTGAATTACTGAATGATGTACGAATACATCAGCACTGCCATCAGAAGGTGAGATAAAACCAAAACCTTTGGTGTTATTGAACCATTTTACTTTGCCTGTTGCCATCTTAAAAACTCCTACAATAAAAACTTAACAAATAGAACTACAACATTGAAACCGGGCAAACTAACTGACTGCTAAAATCCCTCAACTCAACATCCCACTTCTAACCACAGCCTATTGTACCGCTATTTTTATCCGTATGCTATTTATTGAAAAATTTTGTACAGCCCATCTAAAACCAAGGCATTCGGACTGACCATTCCTATCACGGTTTTATTATCTAATACCGGCGCTCGCACCAAATTATAGGTGGCAAAAAGCCTTGAACAATAACGAATATCCATATCAGGATGCACGGAAATAACCGGCTTAGTCATTATTTCATAAACATTAACCCGCTCTGGCGCACGGTCTTTGGCCAACACATGACGGGCAATATCACCCGAATTAATCAAGCCATATTCATCATCGTCATTGCGTTTATTAACCAATAATACCGAAGTTTTACAATTTTTCATTTTTTTTAAGGCATCCGCGACCGTGGCTATACCGTCAATACTGACAAAATCGGTTTTCATGACATCACGAACGCGAATGACAATGCGTTGTTCACTCATAGTTTATCCTCAAGTTCTTGGGTTAGTTCTTCTACCTGATGCCGAATGCCAATAGCATCTTCCACGTCAATTTGAAACGCAATGCCCGTACCGGGTTTATTATCAAATTCGGCAACGCGGGCAATTTCTTCCAATATATAGCGACTTAAACGCTCTTCAACTAAAAACAACAACACATCGCGCTGCGTTTCCAGCGTCAAGCCAAAAAAAGTTTTAGGCTGATTTAAGCCTTCACCACGGGCATTACTGACTACAGTCGCGCCTTTAGCGCCACATTTACGCGCTGTTTCCAGCACCAGATCGGTTTTATCATCTTCGACAAAAGCAATAATCAACTTAAAATGCACACACACCTCACACTAAAATCAACGACGACGGTTATTGCGCCACTGGGCAATTTGGGCATAAGCCAACACCGTTATAATAGGAAACAAACTGGCAAAAGCGATCAGACCAAAGCCATCAATTAACGGATTGCGCCCTGGAATCGCTTGCGCCAAACCTAAGCCCAGCGCTGTCACCAAGGGCACAGTCACCGTGGACGTAGTGACACCGCCAGAATCATACGCCAAACCAATCATTAATTTGGGAGAAAATGCCGTTTGAATGATGACTATGATATAACCAACAACAATAAAATAATACAGCTCAAATCCGCTCACAATACGGAACACCCCCAAGGCAATGCCAAAAGCCACACCGATGGACACCGCACAACGCAAACCAAAGGCGCGGATTGCCCCCCCAGAAATTTGCTCGGCTTTAATGGCCACCGCCAACAAAGACGGCTCAGCAAACGTGGTGGCAAAACCAATGCTGGCAGCAAATACGTATACCCAACCATACGACAGCCAATTTGCTAGCTTAAGATCAGCTACCCCCAAAAACGCCGGCGTGGTTAATTGCTTGGCCATTAACTTACCCAGCGGAAATAACGCCATCTCCAGGCCTTCCAAAAAAAAAGCCACTCCCAGCAAAATACAAACAAAACCCAGCAGTATTTTTTTAGGGTGTGCCATTGGCTTGCGGATAATCAACACCTGAAAACCAATGATAATAGCGGCTATAGGCAAAATATCTCGACACGTTGCCAACAAACCCGTCATAAAATGCACAATGCTAACCATCACCGGAGCATCCCATAAGCCATAACAAAAATCATGGGGGTTAATGACGCTAAGGCAATTAAACCAAAACCATCTAACATAGGGTTGCGACCTTTAATGGCAGAAGCCAAACCCACACCCAAGGCAGTCACCAATGGCACAGTAATGGTGGAGGTGGTAACACCGCCCGAATCGTAAGCAATGCCAACAATCTCCGCAGGTGCAAACGGTGTCATAATAATGACGGCACAATAACCGCCAATAATTAAATAATACAACGACCAGCCGCGCAATATACGCAGCACACCAATTAAAATGGCAAAACCAACCGACAGCGCCACGGTAATCCGCAATCCTAAGGCATACTGGCTTCGAGCAACATCAGTTTGTGCAATTAAATGGCTTTTACTGGTAACGTTAGCCGCTTCTTCTGCGACCGCTACCAGTGCCGGTTCGGCAACGGTTGTGCCAAAACCCAGGCAAAAAGCAAACAGTAACAACCAAAACACACTGCCTTTACGGGCAAAAGCATGAGCCATGCTCTCACCAATCGGAAATAAACTTTGCTCCAGTCCGTAAACAAACAAGGTCAGCCCTAAAATAACTTGCAAAACCCCAACCACCATACCCACCACATCAGGAATCGGCTGTCTAATAATAAAAATCTGAAATACCAGTACTACAACAAGAATAGGTAGTAAACTTAAAAAACTACTGATCAGTTGCTTAATAAAACCGTGTTTTAGCATAAAGCATCCAATAAACAATATTTTTAGATAACTGTCGTTTTATTCTGCAAAAAAACACCCCTAACAGCAACATAAAAACTTTATCAAAAATTTCCATGCGTATTTTACGTTTATGGCTAATGCTTTCCAGAATAGATTATTTTTTTTAAAACCGGCTATAATGAGCCGTACGTAAGCTATCGCTTAGATAATACACGCTGAAAGCATACACTTTTTACACAGCTGAAAAATATCGACTGACATCCAGCTCTAGCCAGCAAATATTTGCAAAATAATCCAACACAACACTGGGGATACACACCATGCGCGCCGACCTATTAACTTCCATTTTATCCGAACTCAATGGCACTTCTGCCGATATCGAAGCATCAGGGGTTATTTCAACCGATGGCTTAATGATGGCATCGGTATTACCGGCAGGCTTAGATGAAGATAGAATAGGCGCAATGAGCGCTGCCATGCTATCACTGGGTGATAGAACAGCTCAGGAATTAATGCGCGGTAACTTAGAGCAGGTACTTATTAAGGGTGCCAAAGGCTATGTGTTAATGGTATATGCCGGTGATGAAGCCGTTTTAACCGTTATCGCTAAACAAAACTCAAAATTAGGTCTGATTTTCCTGGATGTTAAACGTGCAGCAGAAAGCATTTCTGAATTACTGCATCCATCTTGATAACCCGCTTTTAAAGGGGTAACTTATTAATTTAACTGCACCGGAAAAATAATGTATTAAACACACCAACTCACCACCAAGCGTTGGTTATAACATTTTTCTGAGGCTAAAATAATCATTTAATTCATCCCACAATTCAGGGAACGGATTTCCCTGCTCAGTCAGTTTTTCCTGTAGCGCCACAAATTTACTGACATCTTGTAAAGATTTATACAGCTCTAATAGATCCACATGCAATTCTTTACGCTCAGCTGTTTGTAAAATCGCCTGGCTCAAAACAGCTTCCGCTTCTTGAAATTGGGAGTATTCAATATAATCACGAGCCAAATCCAGTGGATCGTGTGCAATTTCAGCAGGCACACTATTATCAGCTAACTTAGTAATTAACTGGGTAGTACCCAACAAACCTTTACCCATAACAGCAAAAGAATTTTGCACCCTGAACAAGACATCAATGTCTTTATCTTGTAAATACTGATTTAACAAAAAAGCATGTGAAGCCGCTAATCTGGGCAATGCTTTATCCAGTAATCGCCCACAAAAATCATCCGCATGATTACCCAACACACTGAACAAATCAACCATTGCGCCGTACAAATGCTCAGATAAGTTTTTCTGATAGCACAAACAGATACGCTGCACATGGGTAATTAAATTTTGCGGCTGCCTAAAAATACTCGCCACCAAAAAATCTAAAATACCAGGATGCTCATTCAACCAGTGCAAATTAAGTTGCAGGGGACTTTGTGCAAACAAAAAAGCCACCTCATACTGCGCCAAATTCGGTAATGGTTGTTCGGCATCTTGACAAGAAACCAGATAATCAGTCGTTATCACACGCACTTTTCCTTAAAACGATAAGCTTTTGAAGAATCGACAGACATTGTACATTTATTAACTCCCAGTGCCAGATGAAAAACTTTTAGGGATGAAAATTTGTTGTCTTAACCACTTCCAACCAACATAGAATGCCAGCGCTCTTAAGGAACGCGCACGAAATAACTTGAGCAAGTTCATGCTTCGACAGGCTCAGCACGAACGGTGGTGGCGTTTAAGTTGTTCAAGTTATTTCATGCACGTTCCTAAGTTAAGCAAAAAGCCCCTCTCCTGCTGAGCTGCACCTGTGCTGAGAATAAAATTGACTAAGTAAACCTATCACTCGCTCACAATGGCTGCGCTTCTTTCGTCGGTATATATCGGTGTAAGCTATATATTTTATTGCTTACTCTAAAAACATGTCAAAATAAAATACACTTCGCTTTGTTTGAAAAAAATACATAAAATACTGTATTTAAATATATTTTATTATAAAAACTACTCTAAAACAGCCAATATATGTTAGCTTGCTTTACATAACAGACTCACCATCCTTAGCACATCGCGCAAAATACACAAGACTGAATTGCTTAATGGCATTGTGTGTTTACAAAAAAACAATCGCTTAGTACGGCAAGGTTTACTTTATGATGAAATCTTGTGCAGCGCAACAACAAAAATATCTGCTAAAGCATCAAATACACTGACTTAATACATTTTTCAGCGCTTATTAAAAAACACTAATACATCGACACTTATCAAAAAACATAAAAAAATACACATATTATTATTCATTTTTACATATTACGGCATAAAAATTGCTTTATAATTAATAATATTCGTAACTTAATAATGGTATTTTTATTTTAAAAACAACTCATCTGTTTCATAACAATCTCACTGAAATAATCGACTATACTTCGAAAAAGAAAGAAACGCTGTAGCCGACAACCTAGCCAAACGGATAGAGTCAGTTAAAAATAGAGCATAAATACAATATAAGTCATTTATTTATATATGTATTAGCTTATTTTTATCGTATTTAGACCCCAAAAAATTGGCGCAGGATTGCTAACATAAATAGCTTTTTAACATCTGTCAGATTACTTATGAAACTTACAAATTTTCTCAAAAAAAATACTACCTTGGAAAATATGGCCGAAAACTGTATTATGAAAACGCTACACCTTCTCGTTTTTATTCACAGCTCTTAGGTTACTAAAGTATATGGACACTAACATATTCGAAGCTGCACATAATACTCACTTGAAAAAGCCATTTTCACTGTTGCCGTTGGGCTTTGATGCCGTTATTGTCGAGCGTATACAGGCCATATTGAAAAGCAATCATCAAAGCAACCGCAACTACCAGTTAAGCGTGTCAGATAACAGCGATCAGATTGATATTTTGCTAGTTAATCATGATAACCCTATGGCGTTACATAAAAAAGATACCCTGCTACGCACAAGCAGCCCTCATGCCTGTCTTATTGTGGTGAGCCAAGGCCCTTTAGTAAATACACCGGAATACCATATTCGTGGCATGTTAACCGCGTCGCGCTTATTAAGTATTTTAGATAAACTGCCGTTGCCTAATGCTGGCTTGCATGCACCAAAACAGCCAGTTAGCCCCGTTAATATGCCCCACTTAGTGGCAACGGGGCTTACAGCAGAAGACGCTGGCTTCGCGCTTAAGCCCCCAACAGAAAATACCCAGCCTGTTAACGCTATACCTCAAACAACAGCAACAAACTTACTGAACCCATCTGCAACACCTAACTACCGCACATACAGCAGCTTTAAAACTACAGCCCCCACCCTGCCTGCTGCAGCAACACCCAGCCTAAAAGACATCAGCGCCACAGCGCCGTCACACACAATACCGCCTATTAACGCGGCAGTTGCTGTACCCGTACAACATGATGGCTATCGCGCACTGATCGTAGATGACAGCTTGGCTATACAAATGTCTATTAAATTAAAGCTGCAAGCCATCAGCCAAATTACCACTATTGATTTTGCTGACGACGGCGAAAGCGCTTTAGAAAAAACCGCCACCACGCAATACGATCTGATTTTTTTAGATGTTATGATGCCCGGCATTGATGGCTACGAAACCTGTACACGTTTACGCAAAAGAATCGAGTACAAAAAAACCCCAATCATTATGGTATCTGGCAAGACATCGCCGCTAGATGAAGTGAAAGGAGTAATGGCAGGTTGCACAACCTATCTGACAAAACCTGTCGAAGACCAAGCATTTCACAAACTTAGTCTGCGCGTGCTAAATTGGCTTGCCGATCGTAAAACAGTCGCAACAACGCAGTAAACATATTCTCACTCTTACTCCATAACCAAAGGACAAAACCCCATGAATATTCAAAAAATACTGATCTGTGATGATTCACAAACCGATCTTGCTAACTTAAGAAATGCCTTACAAGGCACTAAATACCTGTTAGTAACTGCCAATAACGGCAAAGAAGCGTTGGAAAAAGCCAAATCAGAACGCCCCGATGTCATATTTTTAGATATTGTTATGCCAGACATGGACGGTTATGCCGCCTGCCGTTCGCTGCGTGATGACCAAGAAACCAAGCATATCCCCGTCATATTTGTCAGCTCTAAAAATCAAAAAGCCGATCGTATCTGGGCGCAAATGCAAGGTGCAAAAGACTTAATTGCTAAGCCTTACGAAGCCAGTGCCATTACTGCCGCGTTGGCTGCATTGCATTAATCGTTTGGCGACAGACTAAAACGTAGATTACGCTTTAAGACTACCCACTAAGCTGAGACATCACAGTACGTTGGGGTGAGGTAACAATCCCCCAACGATACTACACGTTATGCGCTGGGGATGCCAATCACCCCAATCTGCACAGATACATTACACCTTGTCCCATATTAAGTGGCTAGCCCATTTTCTCAGTAGAAAACGCGGCAATCTTAAACTGACAGCAACACACTAACCCCGCAATCTACAGCTGTGTCATTATTTTGATTTCATCAATGAACAACCAAAACTTTTAACCTATTCACAATGCTGCTGGAGTACCCCACCGTGGAAAGAGAGCTCTTCGAACTTAATACCCAAGACCCCACTGTTAAGCCATTAGCCACCAGTTTTAACAGCACAGAAGATCACCTAAATCCCGATATCAGCGATGAAAGCGTACTAGGCTTTCGCGTCGGTAACCTGCGGTTTTTATTAGCAGCCAATATTTTTTGTGAAATTGTCGATCAAAACAAAGTCAGTCCACTGCCCAACGTACAACCATGGTTTAGTGGCGTACTCAATTTGCGTGGTGATATTGTACCGATTATCGACTTACACATTTTATTAGCCGATGGCAGTACCCCGCTCAAAAATCGTCATCTGCTGGCTATTGATAAAGGCAAAAAAACGGTGGCTTTTTGGATTGATGGCTATCCGCAAATGCTCAGCCCACATTTTACCAGCGCCAGCGCACCAGATGATCTCCCAGACGTATTACGGCAAGCTATTACGGATTATAGCCGTCAAGACCAACACCTCTGGCTTACACTTTCGCTGGACAAATTATTTAAAGCGCTGAGCGTTCACACTGTTCAGGACAAGGATTAAGGCTATGTTGCAACACGCTGACAATACAGAAACAACCCGGCTTAAAGCGCATATCGACACTATCGATCAACTTGCCAATCAAGCCTCAGAAACCAACTACTTTGGCTTACAGGATGTGTGCTTATTAATCTTAGAAGCACTGAACGAACGTCTGCATAATGAAATACCGGCTATAACAACAGAACTTGACTTATGCCTACAAAATTTTCCGGTGCGTGTCGTCGAATATCTACAAAACACTGCCAATGCGGCCGAAAACATCATCAGTCTGCTAAAACACCCCGACCTCAATATCGCCTTGATTGACGATGAATTTACGCTATTAGAACAAACATTAACCGACGACAGCACCGCTCAGCACAGCTACACCGACTTAGTAACAGAAAACAATGCTTATGCAGCACAACATTACCCCGAAATTCGTACAACAGCCAACGACACACAAACACAGTACATAGAAAAGCACCTGAGTACACTGGAAAACTATGCCAATGAAGCCGCAGAGAAAGCGCAATACGGCTTGCAAGATGTGTGCTTGTTAATTATTGATGCCGTACAAACGCAACAAGCCGAAGCAAATCCTGTTGAACTGTTAACACTATTAGACAGCTTGCCCGTATTAATTAACCACTACAACCAAGATCCAGACAACGCAACAGATGCCTTACTGGCAGCACTCAACCAGCCAATATTAAATATTGCCCTGATTGATGACGAACAAAACATGCTGAGAACCTTGCTGATAGAAACCAGTACTGTACCGCAAGCGCTACCAGCCAACGATAACAATCCTGGCCTAGAAGCTGCTACTCACCCAACACTGCCCGCCGCCAGTTTAGAGTTAGTAGAACTGCTGGTTATGCAGGCACATCTCATCGAAAAACTATTAGACGAGATAATTTTTAATGACGATCTCAGCAGTCATTTAGAAAGCATTGATGATGAA
The DNA here is from genome assembly GCF_900163755.1 of Crenothrix polyspora. Classification (GTDB taxonomy): domain Bacteria; phylum Pseudomonadota; class Gammaproteobacteria; order Methylococcales; family Methylomonadaceae; genus Crenothrix; species Crenothrix polyspora. Next base: position 20,263 of record NZ_FUKI01000132.1, read on the forward strand.
TTGGAGCGTTATATTAACGTCTCAAAAATAGCCGGTTTTGCAGGGCTAGCACAATTATGCGAGCACGTTCAGCATAACACGCAGTATTTTCATAGCCACCCAGATACATTTACGCCTCATCAGCAACAGCTCTTGCAAACTTGGATAGGCCACGTTAAGCATTACTTAGCCACATTTACCGAAGAAGATGCAGGATTAGCGCTAATAACGCACTTAAACGACTCACAATGGCCGGTAGCGCTCACACCGGACATTGCGCTAAAGGTATTAAACCACCTGCGCCACACAAATCTCAGTGCAGAACAAACGGCATTGCCCAAACGCACGCACTTAGCCAGTGACAACGATGTCTCATTAACTTTACCCAGCGATGTTAATCAAGAGCTACTGGGGATTTTGTTACACGAACTGCCCATTTATACACAAGAATTTTCCCAAGCCATACACAACTTGCAGCAAGACGGTAGCGCTGAGGATCTGAACGTTGCCCAACGTATCGCGCACACCCTAAAAGGTTCCGCTAATACCGTGGGTATTGGCGGTATTGCGGTATTAACGCACCATTTAGAAGACATTCTGGAAGCCTACGCTAAAGCGCATAAAATGCCAGGCAGCGCCGCCATTAATGTATTAATTGATGCCGCCGATTGCTTGGAAGCCATGAGCGAATTCCTTATTGGCATGAGCCAGCAACCGCCCGATGGCGCTCGTCAAATTTTACAAGAAATTTTAGATTGGGCTAATCAAATTGACCAAAGCGGCCTACCCGACCAAGAAGAGTCAACACCTCGCCAGCCAAGACCTGCTGCTGTTGAACACACTGCCAACACAACAGCAACCACGGGTCTAGGCGATGAATCATCGTCTATAAGTCAACAAACGGCCATGGTTCGCGTACCCAGTGAGCAAATCGACACCCTATTACGCATGTCGGGTGAAAGTCTTATTCTTAACAGTCAGGCCAACGAACGTTTACGCCGCCTTAAAGCACAACTGCTGGCAATGGATACCCAGTTTATTACTCTGCAACGCTTGAGTGACGAACTGGAACAATTAATAGACATTCAAGATTTAACCGGAAAAACCCTGAGCGGCATTGACCAAGAATTCGATAGCTTGGAAATGGATCAATACAACGAACTGTATACCACCAGCCGACGCTTGGTTGAGGCGGCCTTCGACGCACGCGAAATGAATTTGGATGCCAGAAGCGAACTGGAACACATGAGTGAAGTACTGGAATACCAGCAACGCCTGGTTATCGACACCCAAGGCGCGATTATGCAAACGCGCTTAGTACCGGTGGCTTCTATTACCTCTAGATTACAACGCACATTACGGCAAACCTGTCGTCTAACCGGTAAAAATAGCGAACTGAGCCTATCTGGCGAACAGCTGATGATTGATGGTGACGTACTGAACGCCATGATAGACCCGCTTATGCACATATTACGCAATGCGGTTGATCACGGTCTTGAAAGCGAAGCAGAACGTTTAGCCGCTGGCAAACCCTCAGTAGGACTGATTAATCTTGAGTTTGATCGTGAAGGTAATAATATTTTAGTGCGCTGCCGCGACGACGGACGTGGTTTAGATTTTGCCGCCATCCGTAATACAGCGGAACAGCGCGGCGTTATTCAACAAGACCAAGACGTTTCTGAAGAAGAACTCAAGCGTTTTATTTTGCGACCTAATTTTTCTACCCGTACCGAATCCACGCAAACCTCAGGACGCGGCGTGGGCATGAACGCAGTGCATTTCCAGGTTGTCTCACTGGGTGGCTCACTTAACTTGTATTCGCAACACGGCAAAGGTTTAACTATTGAACTCCGCATGCCGTTACCTATCAGTCGCTCTCATGCACTGTTGGCAATGGCCGGTACGTATCGAGTGGCCATTACCAGCAAAGGCCTTAAACAAATTTTGTATGCCGTAGCAGATGATTTTAGCAGTGTAGGCGGCGAACAAATACTGCATATGGAAGGTATCGACTACCCCGTTATATCACTGAACCGATTGTTACATGTTGCAGAAAACCGCAAGAAAAACCAACGCCACAGTGCCGTTTTGCTGATCGAACACGACGAAAAAACCAGCGCTGTGCTACTTGACAGTATCGCCGACAGCTTGGAACTGGTAATTAAAGATTTTGGCCATTACCTCAAAAAAATCCCTGGCTATATTGGCGCAGCCATTATGGGTGATGGTGCTGTAGCACCGGTTTTGGATATGCCCGCACTGCTTAGATTATCAGCACAAAGCACCAGCGCCTACGTTGAACCAGCCGAAATCATTGATCCTAGGGCGCTGTTATCCAAAGTATTAATCGTAGACGATTCCTTAAGCCAACGCCGTTCGCTAGAACAATTACTCAGTGACGCAGGCTTTGCGGTACACATTGCCCGTGACGGCATTGAAGCCATTGAATTACTCACAGAAGTTACGCCCGACATTATATTAACCGACTTGGAAATGCCACGCATGAACGGTATAGAATTGACGGCACATTTGCGCACGCAGGCACAGATAAAAAACCTGCCAATTATTATGATTACCTCACGTACCACACAAAAACATCATAAATTGGCAGAAGATGCAGGTGTTGATTTTTATTTAGTCAAACCAGTACGCGAAGACGATTTATTAAGCAAAATACAGTATCTCTTGCAAAAAAGAAATCAATAAAACGCCATGCTTAGTAGGTATGCAATACGACTATCCGCTTCAAATGGGGCACGGTGTAAAACTTAACCGTGCGCCCTAAGCCTGCTGCAATCTATAAGATAAACAAACAACCCAACATTACTCTCATTCATACACACTAAAACACGAGGCGCAAAACCATGATACAACAACATCTAAATCCCCTTAACCCACAGACTATTAAGCGACAAATGCTTTGCCTGTAAACAGCATCACCCTTAAAACCAAAGGACAATAAAACTATGAAACACGATAACACCAATCTGTTTACCGGACTTTCGCTAGGGCAAAAGCTACTGTTGCTCTGCGTTGTTGCGACCATACCCGTATTAATGCCTTTATACCTGTATTACAGTGGCCAAGAAAAATACATTGTTATTACCGAAACGGAACAGGTTGGTTTACAACCTGCAACGAATGCACTGCAAGTATTAAACGACGTACAAAAACACCGTGATTTGGCGTTTGCGGCCTTATCAGGTAACGAAAAAGCCGCCACCGAGCGTCAACAAGCCAAATTACGTGTCGATGAGAAAATTGCCAAATTTGACAAACTGGCTGCTAACTTCAATTACCCAGGCTTGGCCGCCGCCTGGTTAGCGTTTAAAGAAGAATGGGCAAAACAAACGATCAGCATTGAATCTAAAACCGTGACTGCGGAAAAAAGTTGGGAAATCCAGACACAGCTAGTACAACAAATTTTTGCTGTTCAAGATTCAATACTCGCTGGCTCTACTATGGATTTGGATCCTGACGCGGAAACCTATTATCTTATTCAAACCGTGATGGTAAACACACCGGCAACCGCTGAAGCGATGGCACAAACCCGTCATGTAGGCGCTGGCATATTAGCCAATGATACCGCTCGTTCAGAAGGTATTACTCAGCAAGACCGCCTGTTATTGTCGACTTTTATCAGCAAAACCGACGATTTAACCAAAACCAGCAAAAACTATATTGAACGTTCGGTTAAAAATTTCCCTGAGTTAAAAACCCGTATCTACGCCAAAACTCAAGAAGCTATCGCAGCCACCGAACAAACCAATAAACTCACCGCAACTGAACTGGTTAACGCAAAAACGGCGACCTACTCTGCACAAAATTATCTCAGCCAATACAATACAGCGATTGATCAGCAGTTTGCATTTATCAGCAGCGGTATTGATTCCATCAATAAAGAATTTGATCGTCAGATTAAAGCTACTCGTACTGCCTTGTACACCACGTTTTTTATCACCCTGGCGGTTATTGGCTTGGTATTTTTAATTGCGACTATATTTGCGCGTTATATTTCTAAATCGCTTACCAATCCTATCACTTACTTAGTAAATGTTATGGACAAAATGGCGGGCGGTGATACCAAAATACGCGCCAATATACAAAGTTTTGATGAAATTGGTGCGCTAGGTCGTCAGTTTGACATGATGATTGACCAACGCGAACTGGTTAATAATAAAATCACCCAAGAAAACGATCTATTGAATAACTCGGTTATTGATTTGCTACAAACGGTGGCAAGGTTGGCGCAAAAAGACTTAACAATTCGCGCGGTGGTAGCGGAAGACATTACCGGCCCCGTATCAGACGCGTTAAATATGTTAGCCGACGAAACCGGCAAGGTATTAAGCAAGGTAACAAAAATTGCGGCTAATGTTTCTAACGTATCTCGACAAATCCAAAGCCAATCGTCTGTGGTAATTAGTGTATCGTCTGATGAAAAGCGCGAAGTGGAACAAGCATCACAAGAACTGAATGACGCGTCTAAAGCCATGCTGGATATTGCCCAATCTGCGTTATCGTGTAACGAAGCGGCTGAAAAAGCCATCAACAATACCAACAAAGCCCAAGCAACGGTATTAAGTACTGTGCAAGGCATTACCGCCATTCGTGACACCATTCGCGAAACCGAAAAACGTATTAAACGTCTGGGTGAACGTTCACAAGAAATTGGCGGTATCGTTAACCTGATTAACGACATTGCGGAGCGTACCCATATTTTGGCGCTAAATGCGTCCATGCATGCAGCATCTGCCGGTGAAGCCGGTCGTGGTTTTGCGGTAATCGCCAACGAAGTACAAAAACTGGCGGAAAACTCTCGCGATGCGACCTCAAAAATTTCTGGTCTGGTCAACAATATTCAGGTAGAGACAGCGGATACGGTAACAACCATGAACGATGCGATCAGTCAGGTGGTACGCGGAACTGATTTGGCACAAAAAGCCGGTGAAGAAATGCGTGAAACCCGTGATACCACGGCAAACTTGGTACAACTGGTTAATCGTATTGCCGCAAGTTCTACACAACAATCACAAACTTCACTACGTTTGGTAGAACGAGCGCACACCATTCAAAAAAGCTCAGCACAAACCTACGATCAGTTACAAGCGCAAGGCATTGAAACTGACCGACTGGTAGAGCTATCAAAAGAACTGGTGGCTTCGGTAAGCGTATTTACACTGTCCAAATAAACACTTTACCAGCGCATAACGACTGACTCGATAGCCACTATCGAGTCAACATCTTGGTTACTGTATGTCGCACGGCATTAAAAATTGAACCCTATGCCTTACACATACTGTCAGTACTGAAATTATTTTTTAACTACTGATGTCTTTAGATTGTTTAAAGCTATCTTATTATGCGAAAATGACTAACAGGCTGGTTGTAAAAGAATTTTAGACATTACGTTAAGATCATGTCACGCAAACCTTACAACTTTACACCCAAAAACAACAAATAATACACTTGCAAGCGGCTTGCTTCACAACCTAGCCACTGACATTTAAGGCATAAAGTGTCGCTTATTTTTTACAATTACTCTAATAACAATACTAAACAATATAATTTTATTTTTTAAAATAACTACCATTCAATAGCTTACCGATTTAAAATAAAATAAGGCACACTATATGCTTAATAAATGTTACTAGTAATTGCACTCAGCATAATAAATTTTTTTTCTAAATACAGATAAAATAATTGGTGTATTGCAATTAACATAAATAACTAATATTTTTAATCCATTTAACACCTATGAGGGGCGAAAACCCGCCATTTTGATGAGACCAACAAAGCAACAGAAAACACAATTGCAGATTGCTCTCCTTGGCATGGATGAGCGTTCTTGTAAAATCATGACCATGTTTTTTAAGGGCCCGTGCGAGGGACATGCGGTCGTGGTTAAAGAAGACAATGCTACCGTAGCTATTATTGATACCCGCTTTGAACACGCCAGAGAATTATTGGAACAAAGCATCACGCAAGGGAAAATGCGCGCCATTATTGTTTTATCATCACAATTAGTCGACAGAATTAATCACGACAACGTCATATACCTTGATAAACCCATAACAGCCGAACCCATGTTTGAAGCACTGGATTGGGCAAAAGATATTAGCGAAGGAAAACAGCGCGGAAAACCTTTTCAAACTCACCGATTTTTAACACCCGCATCCGCAGCAACACCCCCCCCCGTGCAGGCAGCGGTTAAAAGCTTTCCTGCACCTGCACCTGCACCTTTACCTGTCGTCACTCACAACCAAGAACCGCCTCTTGAAAACAACGCAAAACCACCTGAGTTAACAACAGAAAAACCACCAACCGCTCAGCAAACACCGACTGTTACAAAAGAAACAACGGCTGCAAACACAGCCACGGATGCTCCCGTATCGATACAGATGCACGAGAGTGATTTTGCCGAAATTATAGGTACTGTACTTAATATTGACCTTACCGATCCCGCAAAACAGCGCACAGCAACCTACGACCCTGATAAATATTATCAGGGCTACGTACAGCGTGCCTTTAGTAAAGCAACCAATGAAAAACACGCTTTTCAGCTTACCTTAGGCTGGAATCCACTTATCATATTGCCGCAAAACAAACAGATATGGTGGGATGCCGACGACAAATTACTCAAAGCTGTTTCTGATATTGAAATTAATATTAACACTGCCGTCGCCACAAGCTTAAACCTAAGTGACTTAAATGAATCATTAATGGTGCCTGAAAAAAAACAGGATATGGATGCTTTTTTATGGAAACTGGCATTATGGAGCTCCAGAGGTCGCTACCCGCAAGCCATCGACATAGAAAGCCCTATTCAACTGAAAAGATGGCCTAACTTTACCCGCTATATTATCACTCCGCATGCGTTACGGATCTCTGCACTGCTGATAAAAGAAGGCCCCGATACCATGATAGGTATCGCTAATACCCTCAATATAGAGTTACGTTACGTTTCTATTTTTGTCAGTGCAACACACGCATTAGGTTTAATTCGTCAAATACCCAGCCCTAAAATAGATGAAATATTAATGCCTGTGTCACGTAAAAAATCCAATCCGCGAAAAAATGGCATCCTCAATAAAATTCTTAATAAATTACTTGGTCGCTAGCGCAAACCCGCCAATTTGTGCCAAACTAACCCACAGTTTTGCAAACTATTTCTTCAATCGTAAAAATCCAGCGACACCGTCACCACATAACTACGGATGCTACATGCGCACTACCATTATGTTAAGAAAACAACGCCTTCTCCTCCAGAGAGAAAATGCAAATAAGGCAATAAAAATACAGCATGAACGGTATTTTTATTGCCTTCAAGCCACCCCTCTCCAGTACGAACAGAAGCTTTTTTCTTTAACTGTGCTGATAGCGCATGTATAAAATAATTTTTACAGGCCCAGTAGGTGCAGGAAAAACCACAGCCATCGCTGCCATCAGTGACACACCGCCCATTAAAACCGATGTAGCGGCCAGTGATATGACCAAAACCCGAAAAAAAACCACAACCGTTGCCTTAGATTACGGTGTTATGGCGCTAGAAAGCGGCGAGAAAATACATTTGTATGGCACGCCAGGACAAGAGCGCTTTAACTTTATGTGGGATATTTTAAGATCAGGGGGCATAGGGCTGATTCTGTTACTGGACAGCACACGACCTGATCCCTTTAAGGATATGTGCTTTTTTCTAGAGCGTTTTCGAAGCTTTATTGAAGAAACCGGTATTGCTATCGGTGTCACGCAAATGGATTTAGACAGCCGATTCTGTATTGATGATTATTATCGCCAGTTAAAAAAATTAAATTTAAATCCGCCGATATTTTCCGTCGACGCACGCGTCAAACAAGATGTATCGTTGCTGATACAATCGCTCATGTATTCACTAGAACCCAGCTTAAAAACGGAATAAATTATGGCTAGCTATAAACTGGAAAACAGCCTCTATCTCTACCCGACACCTGCAGGCGCTTACTATGCTATAGCCTCAAACGAGGCCGATAAATCTCGACAGTTTTTATGCAGCTTATTGCAACAGCAACAAACACCGTCATTAAACATAGATAATCTCAAAATTTTGATGAATCTGGATAATGAAGAATCTTGTCTGGACTTGCTCTACCATTGCCAGCGTTTAGGCTGGGTGCAAGGCGTGCATGAGATATTGCATTTTCCACAACAACCCATGGAAAAACTATTGCCTGGCTTACTCACTAAGTTATCGCACACCGGCAAAGCCTTACTGGCAGATAATGAAGGGTTTTACTTGGCCAGTAGCGGTTTTCCGCATGAAGTTTCCGAAGAATTATCCGCACTCAGCGCTGAAATTGCTGTTGTTTACAACCGAAGGTCTGGGGTATTAATTAAAAATTTAGGCTTAGCCAGCAATGCCTGGGCCGTTATTGATGCGTCGGGTAACAGTAAAATTGGCTTTTGGCCGATTATGATAGGCGCACAACGCTTTCATATCGTCATTTCTGGACCACCCAGTTTTAACCAAGCAGAGTTTGTATCGTTAATCTGGGTATTAACCGTACGCTACGCAAAAACCGGTATTACTAAAGAATCCACCAACGCTAAAGCCTAATAGGCATGGAAAAAATAGTTATCTATTCAATGAAGTGTGGTAAAAGTCTAGGTTGAGACGACGTTAGCAACTTCAACACATAACGCACTACATCGTTGGGGTTCGTTACCTCACCCCAACCTAGAAAAAATGTCCGAGCTTAAAGGGCTAGTTCTATTTTAAGCGGCACTATTTTTGTCTCGCTTTAATATATTGCCAAAGTGCGAGACTTAAAAGCATCATTCCCACACGGTGTAAAAGATATTTTACAGCGTAACAACCTCATCACCTTGGCTAACCAATACCACATCGGCAGGGCGCATACCAAAAATACCTACCGCAACAACACCGGTAATATTATTAATGGTTTGTTCCCATTTAATAGCATCTCTTATATCCAAATTATGCACATCCAAAATATGATTATGGTTATCGGTTATAAAATCGCGCCACACTGGCTGACCACCGAGCTTGACGATTTCTCTGGCAACAAAACTTCTGGCCATAGGAACCACTTCAACCGGCAGTGGGAATTTACCTAATACATCAACACATTTAGAACCATCAGCAATACACACAAAGGTTTTACTGGCTGCGGCAATAATTTTTTCACGCGTTAATGCACCACCGCCACCTTTCACTAATTGCTTTAGCGGATTAATTTCATCCGCACCATCCACATAAACTTCAATTGTACCCACCGCATTTAAATCAAGTACCGGTATACCCAACTTTTTTAGCAACGCAGTACTGCCTTCAGAACTGGATACTGCACCTTCGATATCGGCTTTAATATCGGCTAAATAAGTAATAAAGTGGTTAACGGTGGAGCCTGTACCTACACCAATAATAGGTACATTTTTAACGTATTTTAAAGCAGCGTAGGCCACTTTTTGTTTTAATTCATCTTGGGTCATGATTTTGTCAGTGTAATAAAAGTTAAAAAACCTTACGATAATACCGCAGATAAAAAAAATCCTCAGCCCTTTTTTGGTCAGCAGCAATTTATTTTATAGGCTGCGCACCACAGCACTAAACTTACCCGTAGTACTTTTGGGAATGTGCTTGACTTGCTCAACCTTAATACGCATAACTTTGCCCAATAATTCTTGGGCTAACGCGATAACCTGTTGCTCATTTACTACATTACCACTGCTCAACACCAACAAAATACGCACCTCATCAGGCTTATCTTGTCTTATCTGTGACTCCAATACATGATCAAGTTTATCAAGCAACATGCAAGCCATGAACACTTTACTGCCATCAGGTTTAATCAGATAATCCGCCGTGCGCCCTATTACCTGTTCAATAACCGGAAAAGCACGCAGGCAAGGACAGCTGTAATCGGACTCCGCAAGCACCACTTCATCATCTAACGAATACCGGATCAGCGGCATCAGTAAGTTATCAAAGCCTGTACCCATTAAGGTATGCGTGCCATTATCTTGAGGTATTAATTCGGTAAAACCATAATCTGACAACAGATGATAATTGCCATATTCGCACGTACCCATCGCACTCACACGCTCAGAGCTACCATACCAATCAAAAATACGGCAACCAAAAGCCTGGGTAATAAGCTGATGCTGCTCATGCGTTAAGGTTTCACTGGAGGTAATAAAACATTTTAACGATTTACCCCGATAGCGTTGTCTTTTATTCAGCAAATAACGCGCTAAAAAGGCTAACGAGGACGAATAAGCCATGCCAAAAACAGGATCAAACGTTTCCATTGCCTGAATATAGGCCTGTGCATTACGTTCAGACAAATGAAAAGACGACATAAGAATGGTATTATCCGCCTTATTGTAACGCCAAAAAGGCGGCTGGGTGGCATCGCTAGCCACAATTTTATCGCCTCGCAACCACAAGCGCCGCTCTCCCAACTTCACCCCTGCCCAATGACATTGCCGAGCAATAAAAGCTTTTTCTCTATTAATGGCATGTAAATCTCGCCATAACTTAATTGGTGTACCGGTAGTACCACTGGTAACACTTGAAAAACGGTACGCTGTTGAATTGTCTGTCAACAAACGTTCGCCCGCCTGAACCACATCAAGCTTAGTGAGTACCGGAAGTCGCTGCATATCGGCAAGCGTTAAAAGTTGCTCAGGTGCAAAACCTGCCGCCGCAAATGACTCGCGGTAATACGGCACATGCATGGCGGCATGATGCACCAGCGCTTGCAAGCGCTTAAGTTGCAATTGCGCTAACGCATCACTGTCCAGCCATTGACTGTCTGCTATATCGTCTGCTGCTGCACCCGATGTTAAATTTTGTAAAACGCGTACCGCATAACCACGCGCGGACACCAAAGCATTTTGAAGCAGCGCAGGACTGTGCCTATAAATACGCGACGTGTACATAAACGCTAAACTTCCCAGTAACAAGATGTAATCAATAAGCGCCCATAATACACTACTCAACAAATATTAAGCACGGTCTAAAATAAGTCATTAAAACCGTCTATAGTTAAATGCGTTTCAATCACTGCTACGTCAGATTCAACACACACCCTAATCACCGAAATTGCTTGCTTTACCTCGTAGGCATTAGACATCCAGCCTAAAGGCAAAGCTTCGTCACCGTAAAATTGCTGTATCTGTAAATCAGTGCCCAAAAACGCCATATGCGCTGAAAATCGCTGACCTTTAATATAAAGATGATTACCCGACAACGCCAACGTCAGGGTGGCACCAAAATGCCAAAACTGTTCAACCTTATGAGAAACTTTACCAGATACCACGTCGTGTATAATTAAGCATCGTTGATCGGCATCAAAGCGCACACTGCGCTGGTGTTGCACAGGATCAGCAAGCCGCCGATAACCATCATGATGCCCCAAAAAATCAAATTGTGCGGCTGATGCCGGCAAGTGATCCACCGTGGCTTTAGCTTTGCGTGTCCACATAAAGCGTCCACCACTGACAGATTGATCAACACCGTCTACGCGCACGGTATTGTGTGCAGAAGTACCCCGAAAATAATCGCGCCACTTTAGTGTCTGCCCATACGAAAAAGTACCCGAATCAACCAAACACGCTTCACCCGCGACAGTCAGCGTAACGGCCAACGCATCCGCATGACCGTGCGCTGCAATAGCTAAATAGCCTACAGCTCCACAATCCACTAAACCCTTAATTTCAGTGGGCAGACCAAAATCAGTACCCAACACAAAATAACCGGCATCTGGAAATTGCCAATCGGTAGCGGTCGGCGCTATTGGGGCAATTTGGTTATATTGACCATTACCCAGCAACCATTTAACCGTATCGGTGGATACCTGCGTATGGTTATTAAAAACAGCATCACCCAGCGCTAATATCATCGCAACACGATTGTTAGCCGCGTGTGGCTCAAGCCGTAACACCATACCATCATCGGCATCGCCTATCTGGGGAATATGCCCCGCAACATCACGAATCGATCTCAAAAACCCTAATGCTTTGGACACCACTCGCCAAAAATCATCAGAAAATTTATCGCTATTGCGCTGAGCAACAATGCCCGCACTAAGCAAAAATTCCAATGTAAAAATATGATAAGCAAACGCCTGCTCTTTATTAACTCCCTCCGCAGAATACTGGCGTAGCACTTCGCGCTCAAGCCCCGCCATACTGGTTAACGCCCATTGTTTAGATTGTGACCAATATGGCCACGTCTTTGCAGCGACATAAAGCCCCGCTAGCTCGCCTATTAAATGATTATTGGCTGAGGAATACCGCGAAAAATGCCAGTTGATAAATTGACAATGCGCAAAAATACTTGCCAGCCACCGCGTCCGTAAGCGCTCGCCGCTTGGGTGTTGAAATAACGCTCCCTCCCATCCACCTAACATGTGCCAAATAAGACTCCAGTTAATCAAGCGGATACTAAGCTCCAAGGCGCTCGACCAATTAACGCCTGTTAAACGCGGACATTGTTCTAACCAGGCATTAATTTGTGCAGCAAGACCATAAAGATAACGTGAATCAGCACTGATAAGATAAGCCTGCGCTAAGCGCACCCAGTGCAAATGGCGATTTAATTCCCAAACATGCTTAATATCGCCTACTAACGCACGGTTACTAATAGCAATATCCGGCCCAAAGCTTAATGGCGCAACAATACCCGTTAAAGGATCACGATTCCAATCCGGTAAACTGCCCACATTAAATGGCTTGGCTGCAAATAAAATTACCCTGCCTGCAAGAATAGCATCGGCTTCTTGTAAATACGCTGCACCCTCTGTATTTGTGCAATCAAAAGTAACCATCGCCTCATGGTTAACCGGTGCGTTAAATTTAGGCATCAGCGTATTCAGTAGCCCGTATTTAAACGCTTTGGTAATACCAAGCTGTCTGATACGGTGAAAAACTTCTACTACCGACATACAGCGTAAGCGATTAATCATCCAGCGTAATTTATGCGGTAATAGATTCATAGCGATTTTTACCTTATTATCCACGTCATTGGCACTACGAAAAATGCTGTATTCATACCGATGTTATGCCAGACAAATCATCATAAAGTAGAGCAAGCCTATCTAATACGGAGCAACTGCTGTAATGATCTTCAATCAGTTGACGGGCGTTTTTAGCAAACTGTGTTCGCAATGCTTTATCGCCCAGCAATTGCCCTAACGCTGCCGCCAATTCAGCTACCTGACCCGGCTGCACTAACAAACCACTGATTTGATGATGAACAACACTGGGTATACCACCCACATTACTCACCACAATGGCCTTCCCCGCAGACATGGCTTCTAACATAGACATCGGTAAACCTTCCGCATGAGACGGCAAAGTAAAAATACAGGCTTTCTGTAGCTCCTGTGCTTTTTGCTCATTGTCTATCCAGCCCAGACATTCCACACACGCAGCAATACCCAAGGCTTGAGCGTTATACTGCACACTAGCAAAATCGCCCTCACCCGCTATAATCAACTTAATAGCGGGGTAAGTCGGTTTAAGTAAGGCTATCGCAGCTAATAATTCAAAGATCCCCTTCTGCGCGTCAATACGCCCTAAAAACAGAATACGTCCGTCTTGTTCATTACTGCCATCACATAAATCAGTTAAAACAACCGAATTAGCCAGTACCATTACCTTGGCTTTTGGGGCAAACTGACAAAGGAAGCCAGCCCATTGGTCTGACAATGCGATTACCTGTGAACTGCGTTCCAGTGTTGCACGTACAAAGGCTTGCATAACAGCACCCGATTCTTCAGTAACATAGCGCTTAAATCCGCCGCCGTGCAAATGAAAAATAGTTTTACATCCGAAACTTCTGGCCACTGCAAGCAACAACGCTTTTCTAATAAAACTGGCATGTGATGCCGCATGAACATGCACAATACACGGCCGGGAAAAAATACAATATTTGATAAGCTCAGCACCTGTTCTTACGAACAACACTAACTTTTTAAGTAAGCCGCTTTCGGCATGCGAACACAAATACCGCACTGCGTATTGCTGTAAAAAACCACTCGCCATGAAGACAGTAATCACCGAAGCAATACCGCCTTTACCCGCAGGGTCAGTACCTATCATAAGATTCATAAGCCTACCTTGACTAGCAACTTAAAAACAGAACAAAGTCAGTGATATTGCAGTAGCTTAGCTTGGTAGCCGCCATCTTGGTATCAAACGTAAACCATCAACCGCCCAAATATTTTCAGACCGAGACAGGGTGTGAGTGCGTAAAAAATCTTTACGCCACTGTGAATCCAATCGCGCTATTGGTGTTTCAGAAAAATGCTGCTTATCCAAACAATCTACACGATTTAATACAGTCGCTTTACCGTACTCGGTAGCACAATCTTGCGCGGGGCGATACAAAATACCATTTTCAATATACAGATTACCGGCTGGTCTAGCATTACGCGCATCGGATTTAACTGGATTTTCAGGATGTGCCTGCCAAGGCCCTAATGGTGAATCCGCAAAATACACATGCAATTCATCATGAACGCACGCTCCTTCATGCGCCATAGCAACAAACATCCACCACATGTCTTGGTATTCAATTAATGTGGCATCAACTGCACGCAGATCAGTTAATAATACCGCCGCCTGCTCCCAACGATCAGGAAATTGCAGGCATTTCCACAGCACCACATTACGTGCTGCACTGGATTCAGGCAGCATATAAAGCGCATTATGCCAGGAAAATACAAAAGGGTAAGAAAGGTGCTGATCACCTGACATAACAGGCTGTGATGCACTGTAAGTACCATCATTAAATAACTCAATAGCCGCTAAATGCCCACGTCCAGAAGCATACGGTAGTTCTTCTACCATTACCCAGCATCGCCCGTCATGCTCTACAGGAAAAGGATCTGCCCAAAAACACCCACTACCAGGGTCTAATACCCACTGGGCATGCATATCAAGACATTCATCTTTACTCAGTCCCGCAACAACAAACCATTGTTCTTTGTATATTATTTTACGTACAATCTTTTGCGCAATAGCTTTCGCTTCAGCAAATCGTGCATGACAAGCACTTGACTCAATCATCATGATTTCTGGTGTAATCGCGGGTAATAACGTTGTTTTACAATACGTAGTTAATACCCGAACCGGAAAATACGCGGCCTTTGCTAAGTTTGTCGCCACACCCCGCTTAACAACGAATGGCTCATGAAAGCCAAATGACTGATAAAGACACTGACACCTGCCATCTACAAAACGCACCCATAAACTCACTTCCAGTGGCAAATTTTTAGCTGCCGAATGACGCGCCGCCTTTAGTACATCAATATCGCGCCCTGCAAAACGAAAAAACCAAAAACCCAATCGGCCGTAGCCATATTGCTGACAAGCTTCAACTGGATTATCACCGTAATGTAAAATAACATCAGGCGTAAGTTGACTGGTCGCCACCAAAACCTCAACACCGCGTAAATTATTGATTGCGGCTACGCCTGCTTGTGCCCAGTTTGGCTGAGGCTCAGTTAAGCGAATAATTACCTTATGCGGTATTATGGCCATCAGAATCTCCGTTTCTGCGCTATCTTTTATTTTTACACCACAGGCGACAGCCATTAAGCAACCTATGTAAACAGTTTAATACTTTAATCCACCCAAAAAACGATGCTTAAAATTCTACTTTTGCAGTAATTCCTACCGTTTGAGCTTCGTAAGAACTATTTTCCTGGCTTGAATCACGATTTTCATGCTCAAACTTTAATGCCAATTCGGTATTTATCCAAGGATTGTAAATAAGATTTACCCCTAAATCCACAACCTCATCACTTCGGCGATTTCCCCCAATAGAATTAGGTGAGTCGCCTAAATAGTCCTGAGTTTCAAAAGACAAGGGTATTTCAAGTCTTATTTTTGTTGTTGGTACCCAGCTTGGGGTTATCCTCGCACCCGTGCTCAACACAAAGCTCGCATTTAGCGTAAAAGCCTGATCAACTTCCCGCCACGCCGAGAAAGCCAATGTTGTTTTTTCGCTGGGAATCCAATTAACATCAAGACGTGCTACCGCATCTGAAAAACCAATCTGATAAGTATCGCCATGCTCGTAGTCTTGTTGTAAATAACCAACTGAACCACCTATACGCAATTTATCACTGTATTTCCATTCGCCATCCACATGATAACTGGTTCGGAAAAACCCATTATCACCAGAATCAATAGATAGTGCGCTCCTCTTCGGATACTGTCCATCGGTAATAACCGCCCGAAAACCTATCATGGTTCTACTCAGATTACGATATTGCACACTGAATTCACCAATATTTTGAATTTGGTTACTTATTTCACGATCGTTTCCATCATAAAGCCATTCATTGCGTAAAAAACCGGCTTTCAAATAAATACTGGGTAGAATCTGGTATTCAGCGTTAGCAAAATAATTCTGTGAGGTCTGCAAGTTGTTTAAAGCTGCTCTGGTAGCGTTTAACTGTGCAAAACTTGCTAATGCTTCTTCATGCTTGTAGCCAATTTCACCTTTTAGCTTACTGCCCGCCACCCAATTCCACTGGGCAAGCACGTTATGTCCTAAATAATCAAGCTCACTAAAATTAGTAAACCAGTTGTGATTAACCTCACCTTTAATAATTAACTGCTGAAGGCTGTATCGCCAATCAACATTTAAACCGGCACGGATTTGATGAATAAAGCTAGTATCTGCGTTGTCTTGTGAACGTAATAAATTACTGTCATAAGAATGACTGCTGCCGACATAAGGCGTAAAGGTGTGATCCAGATTAGTCACTGCAAAGACTGACTGGCTAAATGCGACAGCCACAGCACTCAAAACCCCTGAACGATACAGATACCGAAATCGATCATCTGATTTATAATGACTCTTTAATGTTTTACCACAGTTATTGAAGGTTTTAAGGCAACTAATCACTGAATTATTCTCGTATTTTTAGAGTTCCATGGCAGAATTACTTCATTTACTACCAAAATTATTGCTTCTTTATTATTCCACAGGTCTTTGTAAACACATTGTGAAATAAGCATGGTTAAAAATCATTTATTATTGATCCAACCAAAATAGTGCCCGAATTTTCAAGTAAATTCTTCATGGCTTCCAATTTTAATAACCGTGTTTTATGTTGCCGTGCTAATAACACCGCCCCACCGGCTTTGGCAGCTAATAACTGAGCATCTGATCCTTGCGAACCTGCTGGCGTGTCCAAAAGAATCACATCATATTCGGTTGCTAATTGCTCTAAACACGGCGCTAAACGCCGACCAATCAGCTCTAACGGATTCGGTGGAATCGTACCTGCCGCCAGTACAGATAAATCTCTAAAGCCTGGAATTTGAGTAATAACCGAGTTATCGACACGTTCCGCTAGAAAATTAGACAAGCCTAATTTGCCATCAATATTAAATAATGTATGCTGTCGAGGTTGACGTAAATCAGCGTCAATCAATAAAGTACGCTCCCCTAATTGCGAAAATACAATAGCCAAATTAGCAGCAAAAAAACTACGTCCTTCGTTATTAATAGGGCTGACTATTGCCAAGGCCTTACGATTATCTGTAAACCAACGTAACATCAACTGACTACGAATCGCACGCAAGGTTTCAACCTGGGTGGAAAACGGTTTATACGCTGCAATTAACTCAAAACTTAAGCCGCCTTTACTATTAACCAAAAAAGGAAAATCAAATTGCTGTGCAAGTACTTGCTGAATGTCTTTTTCAGTGATTAATCCGAGTGCTTTGGCCGCTTCACCAAATAACATGCCTTTTTCTTTTTGCAAACGCAGTATTCTTTCTGCACCCGCCAGGGTAATTTTACCCGAATCCAGCAATAATCCACCGATTGTTAATGACTTCACAATACCGATCTCTTACTTGCAAAAAGCGATTTACGTTTTTTCTGCGCAGATAATACACCCAATACTGGTACGCCTAATTGTTCCGCCATATCAATCGGCGACCTTAATCGTCTATCCAATAATTCTGCAATAAAAGCCATACCAATACCCAATAATGTACCTAAAAATACTGACAATAAAATATTCAGCGTAACATTAGGTTTTGCAGAATTTTGTGGCATAAGCGCTGGATTTAAAATAGCAATATTTGATTGACTGGCTTCACTTTCCATACGAGTTTGCACCGAACGCTGCATGGCATTGTCGTAAAATTTTTGCGCATTTTCAACCTCTCTGTTTAATACAGAAATTTCATTTTGTTGCTGTTTTAACTGCAAAACTTTTTCTTTTTGATCACCTAATGCAGAAAGTAATCGTTCATCACGTTGTTGTGCGGTCGTAGCGTTATTACCAATACTCTCAAGTACGGTATTTATTTCTTGATCAATTTTATCTTTTAAGCTGATCATTTCCGCATATGCCTGTTTATATTGCGGGTGATTTTTGTCCACACGTTTAGAAACTTCTGCAAATTTAGCTTCAGCACGCGCCAAGTCACCCTTCAAAGTCTGAACAAACGTGCTACTGAGTACTTCTTCAATGGATTCATACGAATCGCCTTTCTGAGCAGGACTTTCAAATTGCCGTTTTCTCTTAGATAATAATAGCTGATTTTTTCGAGAAAGCATTTCATAAGTATGTGATTGGCTATCTACCAATTGTTTTGATATTTCTGCCAAGCGATCATTTTCAAGATCAACTTTTTCACTCATCACCACAATGCCATGTTTTTGCTGGTAATCTGATAGTTTATTCTGCGCTTGTTCAAGACGCTCACGAAAAAAAGACAACTGCTCATCAAACCAATCTGCATTTTGTCTTGCCGGCTGAGCCCGTAACTCAATATTAGTATCAATATATGCCTTCGCAAAAGCATTACTGACATCCGCCGACAACTGCGGGTCTTTCGCGGAAAAATTCAGCTTAATAACACTGCTTTCTCGTGACGGTAAAACCTCTAAGTGTTTAATAAGATGCTCAGCAACCCAATCACGCATATCACCTTTATAGTGTTTAGCATCAAAGCCTTTCGCCAACAAAGTATTTTCTGTTAAACGCAGCATATCAACCACTTTAACTGCCACATTATGACTGGTAATAATATCTACTTGCGTGCCAAGATATGAACTGGCAACTTGAGACGCAATACTTGCCCCCGAAACCGGATCAACATTCCATTGATCAACGACCAACGAGGCTGTCGCAATGTATTGTTTTGGCATGCGCAAGGTCAGTGCCGTAATTGTACCGACCGTTAACAACAAAATCGTAATAATTAAATATTTACGCGAATAGAGGATAATCAGAATTTGCTGAAAATTCATAATACTATCCTTATAAAATTAAAACCAACGCTCGTCAATAACAATAACATCATCTTTTTGCACCAAATCGGTCAATTTGACATCTATAGTTTGTACTCCCATTTTTTCTGTAGTGCGCTTAATAACCATGTCACGCTCAGTACCGCGATTAGTTAAACCACCACCCAGTGACAACGCTTGCGCCACCGTTAGTTTAGACTCGACACGATAACTACCAGGGTGCTGTACTTCACCATAGATATAAAACATCGGTGCTTTAGGAATATAAATAATATCGCCTTGTTGCACAGGTAATAAATCAGTTTTCTTTGTTGACTCAAATATTTCGCGTAAATTAACAACTTGACGAGTAATAGCTCCCACGTTACTGGTTACATCCCCTGCTGGACTACGGTGCGCAACAATAACTTTTTCGTCACCCAGATCGGTTATACCACCGGCACTGGCAATAACATCCACTAAAGTGTTGGCAGAATCCAAATTATATCGTCCAGGACTATGAACTTGGCCTAACACAGAAACCTGCTGACTTTTATATTCTGTAATCATAACCGTAACTTGTGGATCAATAATAAATCCACCACTTTTCAACAATCGCGCCAATTCACGCTCAGTCTCAAAGGTTGTTTTACCTGCAACAATCACCTCCCCAATTAATGGAAAGCTAATGCGTCCATCTGTTGAAACTCTTGTTTCAGTTTTTAAATCTTCGTAGCCATACACCATGATGCGCAACGCATCATCAGCACCTATGACATAATCAGCTGATGCTGTTTTGATTTGCATTGCCATCAAAAAAAACACGGCCAAAAACATCGCAAATGATTTTTGCGTAAAATTCATTATTTGCTCCCCGCTAAGTTATCGATAAAACTAATAAGCATTTCGATCTTTAATTATGACGCAGATCGTCTTTAAAATAATATAAAAATCAAATGGTAAAGACCAGTTTCTTAAGTAATCCAGATCAAAATCAATTCTAGCTTCCATTTTTTCAAGTAATTCCGTTTCACCTCTACACCCATTCACCTGCGCCCATCCTGTGATGCCCGGCTTAACTTTATGGCGAATCATATAACCTTTAATTTGTTTTCTATATAATTCATTGTGAACAACGGCATGTGGCCTTGGCCCCACAATACTCATGCGACCTTGCAGCACATTGACAAACTGAGGCAATTCATCAAGCGAGGTTTTTCTCAAGAAAGCACCTAATGCGGTAATCCTCAAATCATTTCTAACCGCCTGCGTCACTAAATCCCCATTTTCACTGACTGTCATGCTGCGAAATTTATAAACGACTATTTCGCCACCGTCTAATCCATACCGCCGTTGTTTAAAAATCACCGGCCCAGATGAGTCCAGTTTAACCCCTAGCGAAATTAGCAGCAACAACGGACTAATTAAAATCAAAATTAACACCGACAAAACCACGTCACTGATTCGCTTAACAAAACCATTCACACCTGCAAAAGGTGTTTCACACACAGCAACAATAGGAATCTCCTGGATAGCACTGATGTTTGCTTGTATCAAATCGTATAAAAACACATCTGGGACAAAATAAATAGACACCGTGGTATCTCGTAACTCATCCAGTAAAAACATAATGCGTGGCTGATCCGTCATCGGTGCAGCAATATAAACCTGATTAACCTGATGTTTTTTTACAAAATCTGCCACTTTGCATAATTTCCCTAACAGTTTTTCTACCGGCATTCCCGTGTCAACATGTAAACGATTAGACTCGCGATCATCAAAAAAACCCAGACAATTAACGCCATATACAGGATGCTCAGCAAACCGAGCGGCGAGCCGCAAACTCAGATCGTTAACACTGACGATGACTGCACTGTTTAAATTTTCACCCGATATGGATACACGATCAAGTACATAACGCGCCGCCAATTGCGCCAATACAATCATAAAAGGCGTAATAATAAACCAGTTAATTAACAGCTCACGCGAAGACTCACCAACTATTTTTGAAAAATAACCAATAAGCGCCATAACAACAACAACAACAAACCAACGCAAAAATATCGCGCCAACTGTATGCGCCCAAAAAGCCTTTAAACTTGAAGTCAAATCAACACTGTCCAGTAGCTTGGCAACCACTAAAAAAGCAAATAACGCCAATATAAATAACTGCCCTTCAAACGGAAATCCGTAATACTGAGCAATCAATATAAGTGTTTCAACAGCAACTAAAGGATTTAGAATTTGCCCTATAACAAAAAGAAGTGGTCGTTCATTGATCTTCATATATTATTATCATCCTTGTCTAATTTGGGCAGATTTTGTCGCTACCGCCCTTAAATCTATTTTCAGTGTTCCCCCTTCAAAATCTGCGTTACAAATAACACTCAGGGCGATCCATCAAGCCATAAAATTGAGGAAACGATGCTATGGTCAATTAAAAACGCTGAACTAGCAATCCGTATAAGTACCTATATTTAAGTTTTTATGAACGACAATTGTAATTATTTGTCGCGACAAAACAACACTAATCACTTATCGTAAAAACTATTGACACACACTCAATAAGCTGTTGATTAAAAATAAATACACCAGCATTATTTTATGTATTTTATTTAAAAAAATACCCTATTGCATTCAAGAATAAAAATTTGTCAATTCTGACTAAAGTTTTTGTAAGTATTCACCTCCCCCTTTTTCAAAAGAGGGGAACTGAATGATTACGCGTTTTTCAAATACGCAAAGCAAACGCGTTAGACACTTCTTCCCTCTTTAAGAAAACGAGGTGGGAGAGGATTTAATCTAACAAACCCAACTTAACGCCAAGCTAATATTATTTTTTATTACCCATTCGTTACCCGTAAAAGCAACCTAAAAAACACAGTTATGGCTACTTTTACAATCAATACGATAAAATTTATTCAACCTACACTTTATGGCTTTTATTGCCTGCACAAACATCGAATTTTCGTCAAAAACAAAAGCACAATTACAAACCAACCTATTGATTATTAATTATTAGTTTTATTTATTTCTAAACCGATTTTTGCAAAG
Source organism: Crenothrix polyspora (assembly GCF_900163755.1). GTDB lineage: Bacteria > Pseudomonadota > Gammaproteobacteria > Methylococcales > Methylomonadaceae > Crenothrix > Crenothrix polyspora. Next base: position 42,566 of record NZ_FUKI01000132.1, read on the forward strand.
AAGAGAACTGAACGGTTAACTATTTTGCATCTTTAAAAAGACCACGCAATAAATTCGACACCGTTTAGCCGAGTATAGACCAAATACACGACTATCGTTTTCTAAAAAGACTCAACACTCATAAAAACTCAAACCAACATAACAATATTCTTAGCATTATTCAATACAGTTTTATCAAAATATCAATAAACCATAATAATAAGCACTTGTATTTAATTACAAATAATTCTCCACATATAAACTATACAAAATAAAAAATATTTACACTATTTTACCACATATCGTATTAGCTATTGTAAAACACATCTACAAACAGCGCTTAAAACTGGTTACAACTCATCTTACATGTTAGAATAATAGCACGGTATTTTTTGCATTTTTTTCCAATCAAATCGTAAAACTATCTTACAAACAGAGTCAGTCGCCGCACTAAAATAGCACTTGATAACAGCTTACCGATTAAAAACTATCACTTGCCCCAGAGACAATTACTACAAACAAAATTTTGGACTATCCTAAACTTTAGATTGATCATGTAACCGTTATTTTCAAACCCAACATTCGCTAGCTTGCTCAGATTTTTTATAGGGATTATTATGTTAACCACACCTCGCGTCGCACTCGTCTCGCTGCATTTTGCTGAATACAGTATAAATTTAGCGGTAGCACTGTCTAAAAAAACACAGGTTATGCTGATTTTATACCAAGATAATGCTGACAATGAGCTTGGCGCAGATTGGCTACAAAAAATACCCACACACAGCTTAAATATAGTCGTTTTATCCAGACCCAAGACAGCATGGCATGTTATTAAAAACAGCCAACAATTTATCAAGACTATCCGGCAATTTTCTCCAGATATCATCCATTATCAAGAAGATCCTCGCGATGAATTGATGCTAAGCCTCGCCTTTTTGGCAAAAATCCCCTCTGTACTCACTATTCATGATCCTAAACGCCACAGCGGCTTAGATGCGGTTATTTCTCGCTTTACTTTTTATCGGATGATTGTAAGACGTAGCGCAGATAGCGTTATTACGCACGGCGATATTATGGCCACCGAATTAATGGCTATGTACCCACGACTCAAAAACAAGCTATGGTCTATTGCTCACGGACCACTTGGTGTCGGCTTTAACGGCACTGTCGCTGCACACCCCAACAATTGTCGCTTACTGTTTTTTGGACGCATCAACGCCTATAAAGGCCTTAGTTTTTTTGTCGAAGCCATTATTGCGCTGCGTGCTAAAGGTCATCCTGTTATAGGCGTTATTGCTGGCCGAGGTGCCGACTTAGAGCCCAATCGGCAACGCATGCTTGATGCGGGCGGTTTTGAAATTATCGATAAATATATCGCTGCCGAAGACATACCCGATTTATTTCTCGGCAGTCTTATTACTGTGCTGCCTTATACCGACGGCACACAAAGCGGTGTCGCAGCAATGGCACTGGGCTTTGGTCGTCCGGTTGTTGCCTCCGCTGTAGGCTCAATTCCAGAATTGGTCAGAGAAGGCATAAATGGCTTGCTGGTACCCGCCTGTGATACCGAAAAATTAACACAAGCACTTGAAAGTATTATTAGCAATGCCAGCTTATGGAACACATTGGCTAATGGGGCTCTGCATCTTAAATACGGTGAGCTTTCTTGGGAAACAATAGCGGATAAAACATTATTAGCCTACACGGCAACTATCCAAGCAAAAGCCGCCTTATAAAACAAACTTAGGCGTGCGCATGAATAATTTGAGAAAACTCATGCTTGGACAGGCTCAGCACAAACGGGAGTGGAGCCTAAGTTGCTCAACTTATTTCATGCACGTTCCTTAACTAACTGACCTTCATAAGCCATTGTTTTAGCAAAAAGTCGCCACTACCGATACCAAAAAAACATGGCTATAGGTATTTATACGGATTGCTATAGTCAAAGTTTTACTTGATGATAAATTTTATTACCATAAATGGCTTAATCATATTTGTAATCATTCAGTCCCCCTCTTTGAAAAAGAAGGGTTAGGGGAGATTTTTTAAATAAACTCCCCCAATCCCCCTTTTTCAAGGGGAAGTGAATACTGACTCACATTTTAACAAAAACCTACAGGCGGGGTCTCAACCTTAAACAGTGGGAATACCCCAGCGCATTATTGACGATCTATTTTAAAATTAAAGGGAGAAGTATCAATGGATTCTATTGTAATCGTTGTTCCTGAATTACAACCGGTTCCACCGGTACAGGGCGGCGCTGTTGAACACTGGGTCGATGAGGCCAGTCGACGATTGTTAACATCCTATCAACGCTTAGCAATTGTTTCACGTCCTGCCAACGTAGCGGGCAATACCCATATTGAATATATTGGTATCCCCTGGACACCAATGGAGTTATTTTTTCATCGGCTTAAAGAGCGTGTCACCTGGAAAAACCCACTGCGTTACATTGCTAAAATCCAGAATGTTTATTCCTATGGCCAACGCGTGGCACGCGCAGTAGCAGAATTTGACCTGGTGTATCTACATAATGAACCCAATATTCTGCTATTACTTAACAAACGTGTCGGTCAAAAAATTGTACTGCACATGCACAACGAACATTTGTCCATGCGTTTATTCCGCCCATTTTATCGTCGAGGTCTTGCTAAAGCAGATCAAATCATCTGCGTCAGTGATTACATACGCCAACAGGCTATTGCAATCTTTCCAGAATATGCTGAACGCTTTCATGTGGTATTTAATGCCACCGATACCGATGTTTTTAAACCGTATCATAACGAAGCCTTACAGCAACTGGCAGGTTTGGTAAACTTTGATCCCAACAAACGCTATCTGCTCTACGTAGGACGCTTGATGCCCATTAAAGGCGTACATGTATTACTTGATGCTTTTCGCGAAATTCATCGCCTCCTACCTGACGTTCGCTTGATTATTACAGGGGCATCTTTTTTTAGTGCCAGTGCAAAAACCGCCTATGAACAAAAGTTAATGGCGCTGGCAGACTCAGTCAGTGAAGCTATTGTGTTCACAGGCTTTCTGCCTCATGAAAAACTCAAATACTTGTATTCTGCTGTCGATATCATTGTTTTCCCCTCTACATGCCAAGACGCATGCCCCTTGGTGGTACTGGAAGCCATGTCATCAGGTACTTGCTTAATCGCTTCGGCGGTTGGCGGCGTGCCCGAAATTTTAGAAAATGACAAAAACGGTCTGTTGGTAGAAGCCAATAATCCAACGGCATTGACGCGTGCAATTTGCGACACTTTAAACGCTCCAAAAACCCTACAGCGCATGGAAAATGCCGCTCGCCAAAAAATTATTGACGGCTACACCTGGCAACGGCTGGTTAATGAACTTAACACTTTATTTGGATCACTGACATGATAGCAATCGTTTACCCGCAGTTTTACGGTGTCGGCGGCATTGCTCGCTATCTGGATTCATTTTTATCCAATCTGCCGACCGATCACCCTCCAATTTATCTTATAACCGGCAATGAACATAAGGTAGATCGCCATTATCCAGGCGTTGAAATTATTCATATCCCATTAGGTTCTAGCGATTTAAATCGATTTAGCCTGTTTGTCTGGGGCTTTCAAGCACGAAAAACACTATTACAACTTTATGATGCAGGCAAAATACACTGGATTAACCTGCATTTCCCCCCGTTGATTCCGGGTTTGTTTTTACCCAAACATATTCCCATTGTGCTCACCGCACACACCACTTACCTTGGTATGTCGGGGCGTTATTATGCTATTAAACATTTTGACAGCCAGTGGAGCAATGCGTCTTTAGCGATTAAATCCTATATGGAAAAGCGTATCTTTGGCCTGAGCCATAAAGTGATTACTTTAACCGAACAAGGTCGGCAAGAAGTGCTTGCCTACGGCTTTAAAGGCCCTGTCACTGTCATTCCCAATGGAGCAGATATCAATCTGTTTACACCCGATGACACGGTTAAAAAAAATATCGATGTACTGTTTTGCGGGCGCATTGAGCTTCGTAAAGGCAGCCGCGCAATAGCAGAACTATGCAAAAACTTGATTGCCAAAGACACCACGGTACAAATCTGCATTGTAGGTTATGGTGAAGATGAAGCATGGTTAAAGCAAAGCTTAATCGTTTATCCGCATAATGTGGTAATGACCGGCAAAGTGCCGTTTTCAGAAATGCTAAACTATTACAATCGCAGCCGTATATATGTCTCAACTTCTTATTACGAAGGCTTACCAGGCACTTGCCTTGAAGCAATGGCCATGCAATTGCCCGTCGTAGTTTGGGATTTTCTGTTTTATCGCGATTTGGTCATCGAAGGCCAAACAGGCACTTTGGTCGCCGCCAATGATTTTATCGGTATGACAGACACTATATTGACACTGTTAGCACAGCCGCAGCAGGCAATCGACATGGGTAAAAAAGGCCGTGCTTTACTGATAAAAGAATACAGTTGGCGCACACTGGCACAAAATGTACTAAAGGTTTTTCAAAAATAACACCTGCAACAATGGTAATACTGTATCAAATTTAGCTAATCTCGGTAAGTTTATACAGTTTTATACACAGACAAAGTGAGGTAAAAGCCGATCACTTTAACAAACAGTTACCAACCTACATTTTGTTCTGCGTTAAGTTGGTAGCCTAACAAACCGAGTGACTTAGCTAAATGAATATTCTTGATTACCTTAAGTTCTACAGCCTAACCAGTATTGGTTTTTTTTACAATCCGCTACACAAATTACGGGAGAGATGTTCATGGTAAACCGTCAATTGCACGTCATGATGTTAGGTCTACGTGGCTTTCCAAATGTACAAGGCGGCGTGGAAACCCATGCGGAGAACTTATGCCCTTTATTGGTAGAACAAGGCTGCCAGATCAGCGTCATCACACGTTCGTTGTATCACGCTGTCGAAACAGATTTGCGCTGGCGCGGTGTAGACTTTATTCCACTCTGGCATCCAAAATCCAAAAGCATGGAAGCGATAGTACATACTTTTTTAGGTGTGCTGTATGCCGCTATTAAACGCCCAGACATTCTGCACATTCAGGCAATTGGCCCATCAATCATGACACCGCTTGCACGATTATTAGGCTTGCGTGTCATCGTCACGCACCATGGCCCAGATTATGAACGGCAAAAATGGGGGCGTTTTGCCCGTAGAATACTGCATTTAGGTGAACGCTGGGGAATGCGTTACGCAAACGGGCGCATTGTTATTTCACAGGTCATTGCCGATTTAGTACTCAGCAAACACCGTGTATCCTCGACGCTGATTCCTAACGGCGTGGTGATGCCACAGATTCCTAACTCAATAAATACACTCACGCAATTTAAATTAACCTCAGGTCGTTATGTGTTACTGGTCAGTCGATTAGTACCTGAAAAACGCCATCTGGATTTAATCGCCGCTTTTAAATTAGCCAATCTACCCGATTGGAAACTGGTTTTGATAGGTGGCGCAGATCACCCCGATACGTATCAACGTGAAGTGATAGCAAAAGCCGCTGAAATAGGCGCTATTATGACAGGTGTGCAACAAGGAACAGCCTTGTGGGAACTGTTTACCCATGCAGGATTATTTGTACTGCCCTCCTCCCATGAAGGTTTACCTATTGTGTTACTGGAAGCGCTCAGTTTTGGGCTGCCTGTGCTAGCAAGCGACATCCCTGCCAATTTAGAAGTGGGCTTAGCCGATAAACACTACTTTCCATTAGGTAATATAGAACGGCTTGCAGACAAAATCAGGCAGTGGTCAACTCAGCCACTCAACAAGACGGAACGCAAGACTATTCGAACATGGGTGACTGAACGTTATAATTGGCATGATATCGCTAAAAAAACACAAGCTCTTTATATCAAGACCGCGCTATAAAGCGACGTAAACTATCGTGTGATTACTGCCCGACGTTTAATCAGCGCGTGGCCATGCAGCAAGACCTATTGTTTACATGCTCGCTGTATACGCCAATATTCCCAGCGCTGAACCATGCTGGGTGAAACACACGCACACATTAACAAACTAACCCACCAACGTCTTGACACCACGCCACGCCATATACCCAGTAACTGCTTAAAACCCTGATAACGCAATCCTGCCATTAATTTAGTCCGCACAGAACTGATCCTCGCCTCTGTCACCAACCTTAATGCAGATTTTCTCAAGCTATCTGGCAGCTGACGATTAAGCGCTCGCTGCTCAAGTCGCAAGTGTGCAGGGAATAAAACGTCTCCTTGATACAAGGCACACAAACTTTCACCCACCGCCATTCTGTAAGCGGTAAGCTGTGATGGGCAATACGCAATAGACGATTTTTCGGCCAATCTAAAAAACAAATCCTGATCTTCACCCATTTGCTCGCCTTCTGGAAAACAAGGCTGAAACTGCATTAAAAAAGATCGCCTTACTGCAACCGAATCAATGTTAAACAAAATATCAAAACGCCATCGACAAAAAATATCATCTATAATTTCAACCGACGCATTATTTGAAACCTGCCAAAATTTTTCATCGCCAGCCGCCACATTAACCAATTTATAGCTGGTAGCAAAAAAAGCTAAAGCAGGATAATTTTTTGCCAATGTCATCACCGTATCAAGATACTGCGGCAGATACCAATCATCAGCATCTAAAAAACACACCACATCGCCTTTTGCTAAGGCAAGTCCTTGATTTCTAGCACGAGACACACCACCATTGGCTTGTTGTACTAGCACTATCCTATCATCGTTAATCGCACGAACGCGGGCGACACCGTCATCTGTAGAGCCATCATCAACAACAATAATTTCAAAATCCTGGTAGGTTTGATTCAATACCGACCGTAACGCGTCTTCTACAAAAGCAGCTTTGTTGTACAGCGGAATAATGACAGAACACAACATAAACAACTACCTTCTAAAATATAAGTGCTACACATAAAATGCCAATAAATTTATTTAAAAAATCTATCTTGCGGGTGTTTTTTAATATGACTAAAAGATCGCTACAATAACGCATGAGCAGGCGGTGTTTTTAAATTGGCGGCATTAGTCTGTAGACCAGAAAAATGCGATGCGATAACCATTAAAATAATAAGATGCGTCAGCTCATCGGGCCCGTAATAACCCACCATAGTTAAAGGCACTTCACTCATAGAACGAAACATCACCATTAAAAAAAGCGCTAATGTTAAACCTTGGCTAACACGCACTGTTTTAAGCGCATAAAACAGCAATGTCAAAACATAGATAACAAGCCCAATAACACCGACAATCCCCGAACTACTCAATGTTTGATAAAATTGACTGTGCGCGGTAACCGCCGCAGAAATACCTATTTTTGCACGGTGTGCATCATTCCAAATGGTCAACCCATAGCCAAATAAAGGATTGCGCTGCCACTCTAATACGGCAACTTCCCAAATCTGGGCTCTGCCGGTCATTGTCATCAAATCAGCCCCCGCTTGAGACATAAGGAAAGAATTTAAAAAATTACCGGATGAACTAAATAAAAGCACACTTATCAATACGGTAAACATTATCATAACCAAAGATAATGCCATCACTAAAAAAAAAGGTCGTCTAAAATCAAAAAAATACCTTTTCAAAATTTCGCTGTAGCGAAAATAAGACAACGAAAGTGTCGATAATGAAAAAGTAATCCAACTGGTTTTTGATTGCGCTATAACCAATGTTATAAGACCAATAATCCAGGCAAAACGATTAAGCCAACCCTTATAAGGCCTACTTGATAAACACAACAAATACACCACTGTTAATCCACCCATAGTGTTTGAATGGCTTGTTAACCCCGCGTAACGCACTGTTAAACCAGGCACAACGCCATCAAGATAACCTGTTCGAATAACCATTTGCGGAGCAACAATCAAAAAACACGCACTCACAACCAAGCAAACCAACATAGCATTACGCACGTTGCGAATAGCAACATCACCTTCTGCTTCACTGAATAACAGTGCCGCACTGCCACCCAAAAACAAATACATATATTCATGAGAAATAGAGGGGTGTGTGCCTAAAAATGCCGCCAATACCACCGTGGTTAGAAAAAAGAAAATAAAACACAGCAATAACCCCATAGGTACTTTAGGGTTTCGGCCATAATGCAACACGCGATTAATAATTCGTTCGCTTACCGCCACTAAAATAAACAATGTAATACAACGAGCGATCACAAACACATACGCAGGTGTCGACTCATGCGCGGCTATACCAGATTCCGATGTTGGCATAAGACTGAAATCGCGCCCCGATGTCATTTTCGCTAACATAACACTGAAAATAATAGGATAAAAAATATACGGCAACAAGCCTATTTCTCGCTGGCGACCCCAATGTAAAACCCCACCAAAACCAATAACAGCGGCTATCACAGCCAAAAAAACTATCAGCCCCAAGACAATGCTCATCATTTGTTTGCTCTCATGCGCTTTTTACTCAGCTCTGTATTTTTGACACAAATCTTGGGCTAAAACGCGCTAACATACCCAGCACATGATGACCCAGCAACCCTGAAAATCGCTGCAAAACGACCACAAACACACCACACCCTAGTAAAATTCCACCCGCTAGCGGCAAAATATGTTGAGATGCGCGTGCAATAAGCTCACGCGCACCCTGCCCACTCATAGCCGTTAACTGAACTGAAAACAGTGTATTAACCCATTCGCCTAGTTCTACTCCTGCAAAACTCCCAAAAGTCACTAACAGCGTCATGGCCCAGCCGCGTGCAAAAGAGGGCGATAAATGCCGTACACCAATCTTTAAGCGCTGGCAAGCCGCCGTAGTAATCACCAACGCTCTTACACACAAAATACCTGCCGCAACCAAAGCCACCACCACCACACCTTGGTGAGCAAACGTGTAAAAAGCCCAGCCAGCCAATACAATAATAGGTAGCTGCAATAAGCTCTCCAAATGCTTACCCTTGGTATTCCACAAAATAGGTGTCGACATTGCCCAAGTAATATACACCGGCATTGATAGCGCCAAAATAGCCAAGACAACCGCTGTGGATTGCCAGGCATCACCGTACAAAAAACCAACTAAGTCATGTGCAATAATAGCAAAAAGTGCAAAAAGTGGTGTAATCAATACCCACACTGAAGCGATAACCGGTAAAAAAACGCGCCGTAAACGCTCCGGTTCTGACTGAAATTTAGCGCCTGCCGTTAAAAATGCGGGCTGTAAAGCACCAATCAATAATTTATTAGGCGTACTGGCTAGGTTATAACCCACGCTATACAACCCCACGGCATGAGAATCCAAAAAACGTCCTAAAAGAATACGATCAATATTGTCTAGCACCCAATTACATAAATTAGTGACAAACACCGTCAAACCCACCCCCGACATAGATTTAGCACCGGCATACCAAAACAGTAATTTAATTGAATGCGGATAGCGAATAAAACTCATAATCAACATGATAATAGCTTGCGCCAACCAGGCGGCAACCAAAGACCACACACCAAAACCACAGTAAGCCATTGGAATACCAATCGCCAAGTAGGCGATAGCGTAGCTAATAATTTGAATAATATTAATCCAACGAAAATCCAGATTGCGGCGCAGTAAATTGCTAGCCGGTGCAGTAATAGCACTGATGACACAAGCGACACTTAGCCATCTAACAATGGGTTCAACACGCGGCTCTTTAAAATAATCGGCTACTTCTGGCGCAAACACGTACAGTGCCGCAGCAACCACGCCACCTGAAATTAACTGCCAGGTAAATGCAAAACGAATGTCTTCTGTCGTTAAATTTTGGATTTGAATTAAGCCCCAAGCAAAACCAAAATTAGATAAAAAATTACTGAACGTTAAAACGATAAGCCCCATCGCAAACAACCCGTAATTTTCTGGCCCTAAAAGTCGCGCTAACACAATTTGCGCACCTAATGACAAGCCGTATTGAGCGATACTTCCTAGCGCACTCCACTTAACCGCACTGACACTTTGTTTATTAATATTGTCTTTCCCTGTCATACATTCCTTACCTTTCTCGCTAAACACCCGCTAATTGACACCTTAAAAGGCTATCCACTTAGGCGGCACAAAGTGTACTGTTATTGGCGTAGGTTGGGGTGACGATAGGAACCCCAACATAAGATGCACCGTACCGTTGGGGTTCGTTATCTCACCCCAGCCTACAAACCTTGTCCCAGCTGTGTGGGTAGCCCTTTAAAAAATACGTGAACAATTTGGCTACCTACTTAAAGCGGGATAGTTTCAGGTTAAGCCGTTCGTGGTGAACTTATCGAACCATGATTGGCTTAACCGTCCACTCTTCGACAGGCTCAGGCCGAACGGTTAAGCCTTACACCGTGCCTCGCCTTAAGTAGGTAGCCAACAATTTAAAGTAATTAAAATAGAACACTTATTGCATTGCGCCCTCGCCTTCCAAAGCACTAATGCGTGCTGATAATCTAAAAAACATAATGGCTGCAACAAACACCAACATAAATCATCAGTTGCTCATGACAATATTAGATCAAAACCATGCACCGCTCTAGCCTAAATGCGTAATTTTCGATTTAAAACGCATCAGGTTGCTTTATTACTCACCAAGCCTATCTTGTCTGGTTAACGAAACAATGTACAAACTCGGCTATAAATAAAGCGACACCATTCGACGCCAGTCATAACCACAGTGCGCACGCCCAGCCCATTCATGGAATTGGTGCTTAATGCCCTTACTGTGCAAAATATTACTCAAATGCTGATTGTTACCCCAAAATGGGTCATCTTTCCCGATCACCAGCATAATATCCATATTCTGTAAATGCTGCAAATGCTCTGTATCTTGTAAATTGGCCATAAAATGGTTAGGGGTATGAAAATAAATATTATCGTCATAATAGCCACTGAACAAATCGGTGAAATGCTCCACCGACAGGGTCAAGTCATAGCGCCCAGAAAATGCACTGAGTTTTTGGAATAGATGCGGGTGACGAAAGGCAATATTGGTAGCGTGATATGCGCCAAGGCTACAGCCGTGGGCAATCGTACAAGGGTGGGCGTTTTTATCCTGCATAAAAGGTAAGACTTCATGCACGATATAATTCTCAAATTGGACATGGTAGTGTATACGTTCGGATGGCTGCTTCCAGAAGCAGTACAGTGACTCATGATCAACACTGTCGACACAAAATAGTTGCAGATGCCCGGCTGCAATTTTGTGCGCGAGCTTCTGCACCATCCTCAGGCTTTCATATTCGTAAAAACGCCCATCGCGGGTGGGGAAAACCAAAACTTTCGCACCGGCATGGCCAAATACCAACAACTCCATTTTACGCCCCATTCGTGGGCTGTGCCATTGATGATATTCCCGCTGCATTACTTAACCTGCTTATAATTGTGAAAAAAAATCCCCCAATGCCTGTAGTAACACCCGCTCTTGTTCAGCCTGCTTCGGGTAAGCGAAATGGCCTGCTTCTAATACAAACAGGGATTTCGATTCAGGCAGAGCATTGTAAATAGCAAACTGCCCAGGAGGGGCAACAGCTGGATCAAACAGCGCCGCCGCAACATGTACGATTTGGTGAATAAAGCGTGCCGCGCTGGCAGCATCATAATACTGTAATGTTGCAAGCACAGTACCGTGTTGCCGCTGATAACCTTGAACCGCTGCACCGCTACCGATAGTCGGCAATGTCAAGCGTAAAGGATGGTTACCAAAAGAGGGGACATTTAAATGTGCCCGCTGGATGCGTGATTCCCACGGTAACGCCAATGCCCCTATGCCACCGCCAAAACTAATCCCTGCAAAGCCAATATGGCCTTGTGTGGCAGGAAATAATAATAGCATAGCCGATACCGCCAGCCATAAGTCTTCAACACAACCGCCCAAAATATAGCGGTCGGGTTTATCAATATCATGTAAGACATGGAAAGCAGGATCAGCAGAAACTAAGGCTTGTTGGCTACGTGATAAGCCCCGAAAACTGGGGAAAAATAACACCGTGCCTTCGGGTTGTAGACGAAACTCAGGTTGATCACACCCTGCATAGCCATGACCCACGATTATGCCGCGTGTCACTGGCTTATGTTTCGGTACCCATACCCAGCCGCGAATAATAACGCTATCGGTGGAATAATAGCGCAGATCAAACACTTCATAATTGCCGTGGTCTTTGCCGACATGTTTAATACGTGGACGCGGATGAATCTGCATAGCGCGGGCATAACGCGCCTGCCAGAAATCAGCAAAATCATCGGGAGGCGATGGCGCTGTAATGGCCAGTAGATCTTGCAAGGAATAGCCGTAGCTTGGGTCAAACGAAAAAGCATGGGGGAAAGCAGTGGACATAAAACGATAGACTTGTGTGCTAAACCTACGCTTATACGCTATTTTCTTCACACCCGTACGATGAAGTTCTCCCCATCAATACCATTAGTGGCGTAACCGTCGGCTTCATCGTCGTTTATCCAGTGTTTGCCGTCGTACAAGTAACGAAACTGGTATTCTGCCTTGCCGGTATCCAGTTCTACCAAGGCGGTAAACTCACCACTTTTCAAGGCATTCATTTCGGTGGCTTGCAGATTCCAATCGTTAAAATCACCCACCAGATGAATGCTTTTGGCATTATTAGCCGCTGTTTTACTGACACGAAAGGTCACTTTGCAACAGGGGCTATTTTTCAGATATAGTTTTTTGATGCTCATAGTTTCATTTTTGATAAGTTGTTTTGACATACCAGTATGGCATATGAATGTTACAACTGTATGAGTATATGAGTTAATCGGCTAATTGGCTATAATGCGTTAGCTGGCTATAGCATCGAAAAAAACACCAGTAATATCATTTGTAAACGACTAATGCTTCACAACTCTAGGCGATGGGCAGCATAGATTATAAGACTAAACATAACTGGTATGATGCCGCACAACCGGTTTTTTGCATTCATAACGCCAATTACAATCGTGCTTGTTGCAAGCATTACGCAGTTCTGAACCAAAGCAGGGTTGATGATAAGTGGCCATTTGTATAGCCCAAATTAATTCAATTTTAAGCGTCATATTTTCAGGATTTTTTACACCCGACGACTTGGCCAATTTCTGTAAGCTTCTAAGTGTCATAGTAGAATCATCTTCATCTGACGCCAGTAAATAAGCTGAAATTTGTTTCTGGACATGGCTATTTTCCACCGCCATCACATCATCTGGCGAATGATTGCCAAAGAAACTTCCCACGACATCGTAATGTTCACCCTCAGCAAATGAGGGGTAATAAGCCCTATTTTCCATAATTTATCTCAATCGTAAAGGTTGGCTAATAAATAACATCATGGTTTAAGATAGGCGAAACATTTCCCTGGCGATAGCCTCTATACCCCATGACACCAGTAAACAAAACAATGTCATCGGCAGGCAAAATGCAACCAGTGATAATGTATAGTCAGATGCGTTTTGGTTTATTATTAGTTTTAACTTATTCATAATGGCTGCTCTTTAGTAAATTTAACCGGCAGCTCTATCATGGAACAAAAAGATGAAAATATGATGACAAGTACGTGACATTTTGATGACAATTACTCTGGTACTTCAATACGATAAGCTTCTATCATAGCTTTACCCGTATTGGGCATAATCGAAGCCAGATAAACCGTATTACCGTAAACTATCGGCGCAGACAAGGGGCGACCCGCGCCTAATAAAGATTGCTCAACCAGCAACGCACCGTCTTTTACCCGTATACCGTACAAAGTGCCAGATGTACCAATATCAACCACCCAAACAATCTCATCGCCTTTATTATCTATTGTTGAAATAACCGGCAAGGAGGGATGACTTCTAAATGACTGCACGGCCTTTTCACTGGCTGGATTCGGAAATTGCCATAAACGCTTAAACTTAGGTTTCCCGTTTTCCTCAACAATGCTTAACGCCACCAGACCAGCCGGATGTGTGGTGTCTGGCACAAACGTAGGAATAACGACAACAGGGTCTATACCAGCGGTAGACAGTACCGGCTGAGTGACAATCATGCCCATCCAGCTGGCTTTACACACATCAGTTGGCGTGCCGCACACATCGACAATTTCCAGGCGATCGTATTGCGTGCCCAAATGCCCCGCATCGATCAAATACACCGCGCCTTCTTTACCGGGCTGTACCAGCACCGAATGCCCACTTTTCAGAGTAGCTTTAACCGGCGCACTGGCACCCAAGTCATAATCCATCCAGGCCAAGCATTCCCAAAAAGTTTTACGGTCGCACTCACCTGTTGCTGGTTTTAACGGCATATTCCATTCTGACAAACGTGGAATAAACAGATTTTTACAAGACGCTATGCACGCAGTACTGGGATTTTTTGGATAAAAGTTTTGACACAATTGTGCATCACAACCAGGGTCAAATTGCAGGTTAGGCTGCACACGCATCAAGGTATTGGCATAGTCACCCCGTGCCAGATCAATTTGGCCATTGCCAGTAGGCACGATCAATTCAAAACTATCGGCAGTGGGGTAAACCTGCGGCCCTGCCGGTGTCCAAATACCACCACCGCAAATCATTTCCTGATTACCGTATGCCATTGTGACCGGACATTTCGCTTCGGGTGTGGTTAACAACACATTGCGGATCGCATGGGCTGTGCCTTGTTGCTGCCAGCTATCCATATCAACCTCAAACAGCCAACCGTGATAAGGCTGGGTATCACCGGCATTCCCAAAAGCAAGATACAAACTGCCCCATTTGGCATCCGGCCTGATGACATGCTTAAGCGCCGAATGTGAAAACGCGGTCGGTGGATTAAATTTAATGCTGCTTAAGCCGTCCGCACTGGGCTTTTCAGCAGAAACATCCAACACAGGAAAGCTTTTGTCCAATTGTCTTTGGTCTAAATCAATAACAGCCAGACGATGGCTAACCCGTATATTTTTCTCCAGGCATTGATAAAGAATAACCAATTTACTACCAATAATAACGGGGGTAGATACAATCTGTGCTTGCTGGCCTTTGAGGGCAGGCATATTAACTTGCCAGACCAAAGCGCCCGTCTCACTGTCCAAGGCGGCAACAATACCATTGGATACGGGCACAATAATGAAAGGCAAATTTTGGGAAATATCGAGTAAGGGTGACGCGATAATACTCTCATCAAAAGTGACAGAAGCAGTGCTGTCTTCTGGAAAAATTCGGGTTACTTTGTAATGCCTGAGCGCAGACTCGCTAAATCCACTGATGGCCACATAGCTTGCTGATAGCGCAGATAATATAGCAACAGCGACAATAAAGTTCTTAATCGCAATGTTCATAAGTATCAGCTTCAACGGTCAATTAAAAAGTGAAACTTTACAGTTAGACTGTGACGGGATGATGACAGACAGTTAAATTGACTAATGCTATAAAAAAAGGCCACTGAGTGGCCTTTGAGCATTTACTTCAGGACTGCGAGGGACACTAGACATCGTTTGTTAGTTGATGAAACAAACTTTTTAAAGGGGGCAAGTGGATTGCCGGTATCCAAGATGGACAAGCTCACCATCCTTGATGCCGACAATCCACTTGCACTCTTTTCAATAGCATTCAAGTTCTTGCTTCGTGTAATTGAAATTAAAAATCTTTAGCTACACTCTAACTTTGTCTTATGACAGTGCGGTGACAGCTTGATGAAGATTTGATGACGGTGTGATATTTTCTGCCCAGCGTTTAATTTTATCCACCACCCACAGCGGTTGATCCAGGCAAAGATCATGCCCGGCCCAAGGGTGAACTCTCAGGTCAAGTTGCCAGCGTTTTTGGATAGCAACAGAGCACGCCGAGGATACCAAATAATCTTTTTGGCTGCTCAGTAACAGGACTGGCTGGACAGGTTTTTGTTTACCCGATCGGTAAGCTGCCGCCGCCATTATTTGGCGTAAGCTATTTTTTATGCTGACAGGCCGGTGTTGCTGGATTTTTGTCCATTCGCTGGCAATAAAACCGCCGACATCCTTACGGTTACTGACCAGTTTTAAGAGGGCTGTTTCACGTCTGTGCAGATTAGTTTGCAAAAACAAGCCCAAAAATTGACGGTAGCTTTGCCAGCGCAGACGCTGATAAAACGGGTTTAAATTGGCAAAGCTGGTGTTCAGCAATACCCCGCCGTTAATCTCGCCTGGGTATCTTTGCATCCAGTCCCAGGCCACCATACCACCCAACGAATAGGCCAGCAAAGTCAACGGCTGTTGCAATAAACCTTGTTCTAGGGCTTGCAGGCGAACCGCATCGGTAATACCGGCAATGCGGTTGGGCGATTCTTGCTGGTATAGGTAGCCTGTGCCAGGTAAGTCCAAGGTATGGACACTAGCCCCTGGAAAATTCCTCTGCAAGATGGCGGGAAAATCACCCCAGTGCTCAACTTCGCGTGACAAACCGCGTAACAATAACCAATTGGTCGCTAAACCGTTATCCGTCATACCACAACCCCAATGCTTGTTGATAATAGCAATTCTGCTGCTCTGTATCCAAATCTGCCCATGGTTTGGGGAACAGCAAACTGCGGTGCAAAAAATCCAATAACGTAAAATGCCGTCGCATAACCCGCTGTTGTCTATGCGGCAATACCGGATGAAATAAGCCATGCCGATGGAACAAGTGCAACGGATTTTTTCTCAGCCAGGACCACGATCCCATCTCCAAGGTTAAAGGTATAAATAATCGCTGGCTGTCGCTGTGCGCCATAAATTCGTCATACAAAAAATCCCATAAATCACCGTTAATGACATACTCCAGGCTCATGGGTTCTATCTTGTAAATATGCTGTGGGTAGCAGCGATCAAACAACTTTTTTAAGGCATAGGTTTGCGCAATACTGGCAAACGGTTTTTTGCTGTGCGCGTAAGGAAACCATAAGCGGTCACGCAAGCCAAAGCCAGAATGCAAATCCAGCGCGATGGATAGCGGTGCGCTAAACAATTGTTGGCGTACAATCTTGCATAAAACTTGCGCTTCGGCTTCCATTGCCAAAGTATCGCCACGATACCAAGGCAGTATCGGGCTAATGCGCTGGCCACTGTAAAGTTTGGTATTGCCGATGCCTTCTATGGGTGCATTACGCATCAAGTCCACGTTGTTGCCGTTACTGCGTGTATTGCGATACACGCCAACCGGATTGACGATAGGCACAAACACCAAACGCGATTTTTCCAAACGGGCATTGAGTTCCTCATCCCAATCCAGCAATTGGCTGAGCGTTTGCATATAAGCCAGTATGACTTCGGAACCGATTTTTTCCAGCCCGTGTACCCCGCCGAATAAGCCCAACACTGGCACAGCCGGATTTTTAGAACCCAAGATAATGCAATAAATGGGAAATGTTTGCCCGCGATAGTGAATGTTATCCAGTATTTGCACTTGTGCCCGGTTGCCAAGTTGCCCGATCAAAACCTCAAGTTGTCGTAATTCTGGGAAAAGCTTGCCGGTTATCAAGCTCAATTTACCAGGGATTTTTCGATATAGCGCAAGCGTTTTTTAGGGGTAATTTTATCGATCTCGACCATAATTAAGCTATCGATACACTGGTTAAAATCAGGGTCAATGTTAAAGTCAATAAAATGGCAGCCTTTGTCAACACACAGATCCACGTATTGCTTGTAGAGCATGGGTACTTTAACGCCCAGTTTTTTCAGTTCGCTGTTCAGAACTTTAAAGCTAGTGGCGTAATCATTGGTAAATTCGCTAGCAACAAATTGGCTGCATTGTTCAGAAATGACAAACGGCATCCTGGCTTTGGCTTGTGACGATGAGTTGCCAAATTGCTGTTGATAAAAACCAACGATTAATTCCTTGGCTCTGTGCGGGTAGGCATTGCTGATACTGACCGGACCAAACAGGTATTTAATCTCCGGTTGCTCACGCAAATACGCGCCGATACCATACCAGAGATACTCCAGGCTATGCTGACCCCAGTAACGCGGCTGCACAAAGCTGCGCCCCAGTTCAATACTGTTCGGTAACAAGGCTTCAAATTCACCGCGCAAATCAAACAAGGATTGCGTGTAAAAACCGTCCACGCCGCGTGTGGCCATAATTTCTGGACCATCACCTACCCGATAAGCGCCGACTATTTCCAGATCCTTGTCATCCCACAACACGATATGCTGGTAATAGACATCGAATTTGTCCAGGTCAAAGGAAAATCCTGTGCCCTCTTCCACGCTCCTGAAGGTCAGCTCTCGAAGCCTGGCGATTTCTTGCATCACCGGACAATCATCCTGAAACTGATAGAGGAATATTTTTTTGCCGTCGCGGGTTCCACCGAGCAACCGGGAACAGTACAAAGCTTTTTTTATGGCCTTGGTATCGCCGGGATGCACCACAGTTTCGACAGTTTCAAACAAAGGCTTGTGGGCTTTTTTACCCAGATTAAGTACGTGTTTTCGAAACCGGCGACTGAGGATTTTGTTACTTTCCTTGCTGTCAAAAAACGCATTCGCTGGCACCGGCGCACCAATCTTGAATTTAATGTCCTGATGCTTTTTGTTGAACATTTCACTGACCAGCATGAAAGTACCCAAGGGCTTATAGAGCATCGATAGACTATAAAATAAGGCCGAGTTTTTGGCTTTGATATGGATAGGCAGGACAGGGCTATAGCTTTTTTTGGCCAGCTTGATAAAGCCATTTTGCCATTGGCCATCAACGATGCCTTTAGGCGTAATCCGCGCCACTTCACCGGCCGGAAAAATAATGATGGCCTCGTCATTTTCAAGCGCCTTCAGCATGGCTTTATAGCTTTGTTTAAGGCTTTGCTTATCGGTCAGCACATCCACCGGCAAAAACACCGATTGCAAATGCGCCATGTGCAGCAATACACGGTTGGCAACAATACGCACATCAGGCCGCACCGAACGCACCAGTTTAAGCAAGGCCAAGCCGTCCAATGTGCCCAGTGGATGATTGGCGACAATCAGCAAACGGCCTTCCGAAGGAATATGGTTAATCGAGTCGCCACTGACCTGGTAATTAAATTTAAAATGCAGCAGCAATTTGTCCAGAAAGGCAAAGCCGCGCAGATGTTGGTGTTTGGCAATAAATTCATTCAAGTCATCCTGGTGCAGCAGTTTTTTTAAGGCGCTGACGATGAGCTTATTATCTTTGCCAAATTTTAAATTGGGGTAAATTTCTTTCAAAAGCTGTTCAGCATCAATCATGGCAAGACCAGTGTTCGCTATCAGGTCTTGCCAGTATAAGGATGGAATATGACAATGAAATGACTGTACTGATTACCCTATGCCAAACGCATCAAAATTTCCTGCCAGAGTTCAGCGTAAGCTCGCGCAGAACGGCTTTTGCTGTAAGCACCCAGTGGCATACGTTCCACACCCATGCGTTCAATATCACTGGCGCACGGTATAGTGGTTTTTAAAGTAGCCGGATAATCAGCCAGCACTTGCTGCATAATGTCTTTGTGCATTTTTTTTCGGCTATCCACCATAGAAAAAAATGGCAGTAATTGGGCATGGGTTAGCGCGTGATCATCAATAAATTCCTTTAGCTGCACTAAAGTCCTTAACGACAACGTACTTGGAATAATGGGCGACAGCAACACATCCGCCGCTTCAAAAATGGCTTCCGACAACAGGGAAATACTCGGTGGGCAATCCAAAAAAATAAAATCGTAGCTGTCGGCCAACGGTTTAAGGCGTTTTTTGATTTGCTTAGTGGGCTTTTTTTGGTCATCCAGCAGTAAATCCACGTTCCTAAATGAAAAATCGACAGGGATCAAATCCAGATTATCAAAATCAGTGCCTTTAATCAGCACATCCAGTTCGTGTTTGCCAGCAATTAAATTTTTGCTGCCGCCCTTAATTTTTGGCTTGATACGAAAATAATAACTGCTAGCAGCTTGTGGATCCAAATCCCAAACCAGAGTACGATAACCCGCTTGTGCGGCATTAAACGCCAGATTAACTGCACCGGCTGTTTTGCCCACGCCGCCTTTAATGCTGTATAAAGCCAATACTTTCATGACAACCTCACGTTTGATAATGGGTGTGGCGAATAACCATCGTTTATGGCCTAACGAGACCCCGGCTTATGAATGATGTGTTGCAAACAGCGCATGAAAAACCGTATGATTTTCGGGCTTTTTAAAGGCGGAAAATTGCCAGGTAAAATGATCGCGTATTTTGTTTTTGCGTTTGTCAAAATCCTCAATCAACAGCGCCATTGCCATAATGGTTTTATCCGGTGCATTGCTGACCTGCATTTCCTGGCTAAAGTGCATGAGCTTTTGTTGTTGAGTGGCGTAATCTTGATAATCGCCCAAAACATCTTGCAATCGTTTCAACTGCTTAATTAAACTGGTGATACGGCGCTCTGCATACAGATGCTGAAAAAATTCCATTAAATAGCGCAGTTTTTTGCAGGTTTTGCGTAATCTGTGCAGTGCTTCTGGCGGCGTGTGCTGATCGATAGCTTCGCCTTCTTTGATGACACGCTTGTAAACTTTCCAGATTCGCAGGTCAGCCAAGGCTTTAATGGTTAATTTGGCATCCACTTGCGTTGGCTTATTATTCGGTGTTGATCCCAGATACGCTTCCCAAGCGGCTAATAAAGTTGAATAGCGAGCAGAGCGCAGATGTTTTGCCAGTTGCTTTTGTGCCTGACGTTGTTTGGCAGCTAATAATTCATGCAATAGATCAAGGCTAGCACGCAAATCAACCGGCACTTGCTTTTTGTAATATTCAAAATTCAATAGATACACATCCAGATCACGGGTTTCGCTGGTGATCTGGCCTAGCCAGGAAAAAAATTCTTTAAACCGGACGACAATATCGTCGGGCAAGGTGTTTTTAACCTGACTGAGGCCAACACGGGTTCTTCTGACCGCCACTCTAAAATCATGTAGGAACTCAGTGTCAATATTAGCTATAGTGCCGGATTCATTGACTTTAAGCATGTGTAATAAATTGCTGAATATCAGCTTACTGGCGATGTCGGCACGCATGTCAGGGCTAAGTGGAATATCCAGTTTGGATGAATAATCTTTGGGATGGCGGCTTTGTGATTTTAAAATATCCAGCAGCAAAGGCCTATCAATAGCGCATAATTTCAGCTGTTCCGCGATAACCTCTACAATGCGTCCAGCAACTTTATCATAACCTTTAATCGGGAATAAGCTGAGCCGATGATTGAATCGCTCAAATTCTTCGATCTGTATTCGTAAGACAGTTTTTTCATCATTATTAACGATATCAAACTGATAAACAAGGCATTCCACATGGCAAATAGCGCGTAATGCCCGCATTTCAAGCACAGGCTCCAGGATTTGGCGCATTTTATCTGCGCTAAACTGAGTGCTGAATGAGGGTACTTCAATTAATGTTGTGCTGGCAATAAGCTCAGAGGTTTTTCGATGGCTTAACTGTAATATCGAGGCCTGTGTTGATTGGCTAAATTCACAAATAATATCATGGCGATATAAACGCCAGTCAAAGCTGTCGTAATAGGTTTTTAAAACGGGGTGCTTGGAAACAAGGTGAAGGCTACTTTGCTCGGATACGCTGGCAATTAGCTGTTCAGCCGTTACATGAGCGGGTAATTCAAAATGTGTAACCATAAATAGTTTAGGGTGCTTTGGTAGTTGTCATTTACACATAACTGTAATATTCCAGTGTTAATATTTGATGACAACGGGTGCAGTTTACTCATAAATACTCAGACGATACAATTTATGGCCTGTGTTTTTAAAATATCGGCTGTCACCGAATTCATCCATAACTAACGGTATAAAAAATCATGAGTAGAGAACTGTGGTTGCTGCGTCACGGCAAGGCCGAACACTTAAACGGTGACGAAGATTATGACCGCGTGTTAAAAAAACGTGGTAAACGCGATGCTACCCGCATAGGGCAATGGCTCAACGAAAATGCTTTAAGGCCCGATTACGTTATCAGCTCTCCGGCCATACGCGCAATAACAACAACAAAAATAGTCTGTGATGTTATCGGTATACATCATCAAGATATTAAGCAAGAAAAACGCCTGTATGACGAAGGTTTATTTCGCGTAAAATCGGTGCTGGCTGATTGTCCTAGCACGTTTAAACAGGTTTTAATGGTTGGTCATAACCCAGAATTTGAAAAGCTTATCACTTATCTGGTTAATGATAATGATTTATTTGAGATTGAAAAATTACTGCCAACAGGTGCTTTGGCACGATTACAGTTACCTGATGACTGGACACGGTTAGAGCAAGGTTGCGCAAAACTGCTCTGGATTACCCACCCTAAAACTTTATTTGAAGAAGATTAAATTGTTTAGGCGATGGTGTATACATTAATCGAAGCTTCCATTTTTTAGGACACGTTGTCATGATCACAAAGGTGCTAAAGTTAGCTTTATCGTTTTAACCGTAAATAACATGAATTTGTTGGTAAAATAGCGTTTAAGCACGCAACATTTTTTCATAAAATACAAAATCATGACTATAACCACCCGATTTGCCCCCAGCCCCACCGGCTATCTTCACGTAGGCGGCGCACGTACCGCATTATTCTCTTGGTTGTATGCCCGTAAACACGGCGGCACATTTATCTTACGCATTGAAGACACCGATTTAGAGCGCTCAACACAGGAGTCGGTCGATGCCATTTTACAAGGCATGAGCTGGCTAGGATTAGATTACGATGCAGGGCCTTTCTACCAAACCCAGCATTTTGAGCGCTACAAAGCAATCATCCAAACCCTGATTGATCAAGGCGATGCTTATTATTGCACCTGTAGCAAAGATGAGTTGGAGCAATTACGCGCCGACCAAATGGCCAATAAAGAAAAACCACGCTACAACGGTAAATGCAGACATTCTGGCAAAGCCCACCCAAGGGTAGATGCCGTGGTGCGTTTTAAAAATCCAGTCGATGGCGTAGTCAGCATTCCCGATTTAGTGAAAGGTGAGATAATTGTCGCCAATAAAGAGCTAGACGATTTAATTATTGCAAGAACCGACGGCACGCCCACGTACAATCTCACCGTGGTGGTGGACGACATGGATATGAAAATCACCCATGTTATTCGCGGCGATGATCATATCAATAACACACCACGGCAGATGAATATTCTGCAAGCTTTGGCTGCAAGCGTGCCCGAATACGCGCATTTACCGATGATACTGGGCTCTGACGGTGCAAGGCTATCTAAGCGACATGGTGCGGTCAGTGTGATGCAGTTTCGCGATGACGGCTATCTACCGGAAGCCTTGTTGAATTATTTGGTGCGCTTAGGCTGGTCGCATGGCGATCAAGAAATTTTTTCCACCGCAGAGATGATAGAACATTTTGACTTGGCCGATGTCAACGGCTCGGCCTCTACATTCAACATGGAAAAGCTGTTATGGCTCAATCATCATTACATTATGCACGCCGACCCTGGCCACGTAGCAGGGCACTTAAGCTGGCATATTGAGCAACTGGGGATTGACCCATCCACAGGGCCAAGCTTAACGGAGATGGTGCTTGCACAACGCGAGCGCAGTAAAACCTTGGTGGAAATGGCAGCTGCCAGCGTGTATTTCTACAAGGATTTTGATAACTATGAAGAAAAATCCGCCAAGAAAAACCTTACTGTGGACGCTATTGCCGTGTTAACACGTCTGCATGAGGCATTTGCCGCTATCACGGAATGGGAAAAAGAAATCTTGCATCAAGTGGTACATAGCGTTGCTGAAAGCATGACGCTGGGTTTAGGTAAAGTCGCGCAGCCGTTACGGGTGGCCGTGTGTGGCTCGGCAGTTTCTCCGGCCATTGATATTACCTTGGCCTTATTAGGGCAAGAAAAAACCTTGGTGCGTATCGTAAAAGCGATTGATTATATAAAGTCTGTAAATTAGACTTGGATTTGTGGCGGGTTTACTATAAAATACCCGCTCTTTACTTGGGGCCATAGCTCAGCTGGGAGAGCACCTGCATGGCATGCAGGGGGTCAGCGGTTCGATCCCGCTTGGCTCCACCAAAAAGAAAACTGATTGACTAGTCCCCATCGTCTAGCGGCCTAGGACACTGCCCTTTCACGGCGGTAACAGGGGTTCGAACCCCCTTGGGGACGCCATCTAGCTTACACGTTTAGATGCGTTCATGTCATTCAGCGGCTTTACAGCCAACAGTTTTAGTCCCCATCGTCTAGCGGCCTAGGACACTGCCCTTTCACGGCGGTAACAGGGGTTCGAACCCCCTTGGGGACGCCATTTATAAAAAAGCTTATCGTTGATAAGCTTTTTTTATGCCTGATGATTTTTCAATTAAGGCTTTAGGCTCAGCCCTTTCAAGGTGTCACCATATTTTCTGTGTTATTCTTCTTTTTCGGAAGCAATCGTTTGGTAGAACAATGCGGTTGTTTGGGATCGTAAGATTTTTTGGGTGTGGGCTTCTTGAACAGCCCTTTCAAGGTAGTGACACGGCTCTAAAGATAGAATATAAGCCATTGTTATTATATTAAAAAATATTTTATCAATCAGTAAAAAAACCATGTGCCGTAAATTTTGAATGACTGGTATTCAAAAATCAAAAAACACGATGTAAAAGCCTAATTTCAGAATTTAACGATTGTTTCAGCGAAAAAATAACACGAAAACTATAGCGACACCTTGAAAGAGCTGGTCTGACGAATTTAATGGCATTCTCCTGGTGTATGATTTTTGCAAATGAATATCACAACACCTGAGAAATATTTGTCAAACTGTTAACTGGAAAATGAAGGGAGCCTTATTTTTGGCAACCCTCCAGCTTGTAAATACCATAACCTTGACTGTCGATTTGTTTTTTTAATTCTGGTGGTGCTTCAGTGCTGTGACAAAACAGGCAATTTTCCTGTGTCACGACAGCATCATGCACGCCAATGCTTTCTAACCATATTTTAGCGGAATTTAAGGCTTTGGCCGCATCTTTTTCACCCAGAATAACATCAAAGTGCATAATTTTACCCTGGGCTGTTTTGGCGTAGGTGTCAAATACATGTGATTGGCTCATAAGATATTTTCCTTATTTTCAAAATAAATCGATAGGGAGGGCGTTATTTAAATGCCTCGTAATACGACTGTGTGTTCCTGGCATATTTTTTCGCTATCACTTTGTGATAACGGTTGTCGGGTGAGGCCGCATAAAAAACCATCATCTGTTGTGGTGAAATAATGGCAGGTCTTACATTGGCCAAATGATTGTGATTGGTTGGCTTTTTGTAAGGCTGTCAGCGCATTAGAAAAAGTTGTTTCGTAGTCTTCAATATTTTCCTTTTGTTTCAGCAAGGCGCTGGCCTTGATAAATAATTCTGCTGGTCTGGCTTGCTCCAAAATGTTTTTGCCTTCTTTAGACAATTCCAAGTGGATAACGCGGCGGTCATGTATATCGGTGGTTTTTGTGATGTAGCCTTTTTTTTCCAACAAAGACAGGGTTTGAGACACCGTACCCCGCGTCATACCCAGATAATTGGTGAGCGCAGCTGGCGTGTCACTGTACCGGTTACAACGCAATATGTAGTTTAATGCCTGTAAATGGACGGCCTGTAACCCCAAAGCCGCGCATTTTTTCCGTTCCTCGGAACGGATTAAAGCCGACATACGCTCAATCAAATCGAATACGTCTATTGTTTCCATAATGCTTAAGTTAACAATGTAAGGGCGAATCTTATCAAAAATTACCCCCAGACGTACTGCGAATTTGTCTGTGTTATGGGTAAACCAATTAAGAACCTCCATCCCACATGTCGGGTGTTGTGCTGCCATCCCACAAGGCGGGGGATGGATGCATTAATAATTTTGCTTCTTCTATTAGTTTGATGGCATTGTCAAAATCACCGGCTTTGCCGGCTTTTTTGGCAGCTCTTAACTTGGGTCTAAACCGGTCAATTGCCATGGAATTATCTCTGCGCTGCGCTTCAGACAGTTTTAACGCAGAATCCGCCAGCTCAACAAAGCCTTCTTTATTGCCTGCTTTGGCCATTGCAATCATATTGTCACTCAACTCTATGACTAATGAAAAATCCTCATTGACAGGCGACCCTGCTGCATGGCTATTAGCCACCCAAAAACAAGTCAGAAAAAACACCATACCCAGCCTGATTAGATTCATTATTTCCCCTTATATTTATTGTTATTTGTCTATTGCAGGATCAATCACGCAGCGCCGAAAAAACATAATCTTTACCTTTTTCTGGCGCATGGCAGCCAAAACAGGATTTGCCGCCATCTTTTACCAGGCGTTCGGTTTTACTGTTACCTGCAAAGCCTTCGAAGCCCCAACCACCTGTTCCTGAGTATTTCGCCGAATCCTTATGCATGATGCCGACCAGTTTGCGTTCGCCTTCCTGGATGGTTTTGTCTTTTTCCGCATAATTCAGAAGGTCAAACACCAATACTGAGCCGTCGGCATAAGTCCCTGTTTTTAAGCCAGTAGCCGCCTTGCCATTGGCGTAAATATGGTGGATACCCTGAAAAGGGTTTTCTAAGGCATGACCAGGTTGTATCAACATGGACTTGACATGCAGCCAGTTTCTGTAGCCTTGAGGAAAATCTACGCCGTCCTTTCCAGCATAGCTGTTTGTAGCAACGGCAACTAACACACTCACTAAAGCCACCAGCAATTTTGATTTCATGATGTTATCTCCATAAACTAAATTATCGACCCTAATAATTTCGATTCGAAATTATTAGGGTCTTTTTAATACTATCCGTGAGATTTGTCAATAAAATTTCGAATCGATATTGTATAAAACATAAATTCGCTAACTATCTTTTTAAATTCAACTGGTTATTTCAATTCAATTTTGTATATCGACAAATACCCACCCCAGTTGCTTTGATAAACCAATTGCACACCATCGGGTAGCTTTTTTAAGGAATCGACAAAAGGCAGTAATCGCACAATCAAGGAATTTTTTTCTGTTCCCGACAGTTTCGGTGTCCCCCAAAGATGATAATTAAGACCTTCTTTTTGAACCAGATAATTGCCGTCGCCTTCTTCATAGGCCCACTGTTTGATCTGAGAAATGTCGCCATGCAAGTTATCATGCGCCGGTACAACTTTTGAGTTAAATGACAGCGGTGTGCCGCCATAATCAATCATTTCACCAAGGCGCATGAGCAGATCATTATTAACGAGCAAATAAATTGACCTGGATGCACCAAAAAATGTGCGCATTTCTGCCAAAGCCTTATCACTGTCCATCGTCAGCCAACGTGCCATTTTAGATAACTGTTGGCGCTCGGCATCTGTAGCCAAAAACAAATTGTCCTGTAAGTTTTTCCACACCGGACTAATAAAGGTTTCTTTGCCCGGCTTGTTTAGCCAAGCATCCCGTCCACTTAAAAAATGGATGCGCTGGCCATCATCCCACCAACTCAAGATCAGTGCGTCTTTCGGTGTATTCTGGCTTATGGCCTTAGCGGCCGCTTGCCAAATGGTTTGGCGTAGTTCGGTTGAGCTTGGCAACAGGCCGGTCTCTTGTGTGCTTTTAGGAAACAATACGGCGCGGTGTTGTTGGTTATCGTGGTCTTTATAATGTGCCACTAAAAGGCTGAAGGTGTCCTTGCCATCCCGTTGCATAGCGTAGTCATCAACAGAATCTGCTGTAAACGCACCTTGTAGATTAGCGGGTTGCCGCTTGCTATATCTGACGCTTAATTGTGTTGGCAAGGTTTGCCCTGGCTCGCTGTTATCAAAAAAAGCGAGCCGAATTTGCCGAACCAACAACATACTGCCAAACGACATTAGCACACCACACATTAATAACAGTATTGTCATTTTTAACGCCATCACGGACATTTTAACGCGCTGAGCCATCATGTTATTTTCCTTCCTGTTTGGGCTTAATAGCAAGATAGCCCACAAAAAGTCCGATCAGGATCAATACCAACGAAGCCAATAACTTACCGTAATTAACTTTGTCATCCTCGGCTGCAATTGTCTGAGCAATTTTAACATCAGATTTATTCCTAGCGGCCTCGCGCAAGCGGGTGTCCTCATCCATAATTTCGGCATAATCACGCATGAGCGCAGACCAGCCTTCGGTATAGGTATAACCGCCTGGATTAGCATGAAAAATACCCTTGTAATGTTTAATCAGATCATGTTCCCACATATCGGCATACACTCTTTCAACATGACTTGGGTTATTGCCTTTTGCCCAGAACAATTGAAAAAAACCACCCGCATCATCTTTTTCAGGGGTGGGTGGTGAAGGACGATTAGTTGCTTGCCCTGTGAGTAAGCCGTCTTTATAGAGTGCTTTGATGATATTTTTAGCATCTTGCTCTACCTTTAGCCCTTGGATAGTGCCTTTGTCGGCGGTATCCAGATACGCTTTGGCAAAACTTTCTGAATGGCACAAGGTACAGGTTTGCACCCAGGCTTTTTTGCGGTCTTCAAACCACGGATGCGATAAATTATCCGCAATAGCAGGGGTTGGATTGAAGCCCCAGCGTACTTTTCGTACTAAATTATGCGAATACTCGCCATGAAATTCGAAATGGCACATTTGACACGTCGGTGCGGTATAGCCGCCCTTGGTAATAGCATCTTTTAAAGGCACTTCAAAATTCCATTGGCTTTTGCCCATCGTCAGAAACTGAGTGCCGTGTTTGGACAGCATAAAGTTTTCAAACTCATTATGGTCAGCGCCATTATGACAAGTAGCACAGGCTTCTGGTTGTCTCGCCTCTGCTACCGAAAAAGTGTGGCGGGTGTGGCAGCCGTCACATTTGTTTTGCTGGTAATGGCAAGAATCGCAACCTTGCGCAACTTCCCGCTCCGGCATTGCCGCCCAAACCGCGTTTTCTACATTGGCCGCCCAATCAACGGCGTGAGAAGGATGGCCTTTTTCCCATTGCTTTTGCGGCCATTCCTGGTTTTTTTCTGATTCAGCTTCCGCAAATTCGTTTTGATGACAAGTACCGCATGCGGCACGGTCTGGCATGATTAAATCTTTAGCGTGATCGATGGTTTTTTTACCCAATCCACCGTGACAGTCAATACAACCGACCTGCTCAAGCGGCTGAGCTTTGTCCAGCAAACCTAGTTCATGCAGATTGTTTTCAACTTCTAACAGTTTGGCTTTTTTATAAGCACGCACACCGCTATCGGGTAAATTTCGTATTGCCGTCAAATCGCTGTGTACACTTTTTTTCCAGGCGTGATAAGCCCCAGGAGTTATTGCCTCATGACAGCCCACACAATTTTCCTGACTAAACTCACCTTGTACAGTTTTCGGTGGCTTATAAAAATCTTTCGGATTCCAATAGCTTTGAATCGGAATTGGCTGCCAATATTCGCCGTGGCTACCCTTACCTGGATGTGTCGCGTAATAATTTTTTTTGACTTGTTCGAAATCGGCTCTGGCAGCAAAGGCAGTGCCGATTCCACTACGCCACGTTAGACATAAAAACAGCATGGTCAACAAAAAAGACAGCGTAGTTTTCATCGTTTTCCCCGTTAGACTAGATCAAATCGATTTTATTATAGCGAATCAAAATTATATTTAACAGAAAATAATTTTTATCTTTAATTCCGCCATAGGTAATGATACCGGATCGATAAATTATACCGGTCGGTAATAGCTTATTTACAGATGGTGGCTATTTGTTGAGGATTTTAAAGCAACACGCCCCGCTACCTTTAGCCATACACTCGACAAGTTCGACATCTTTCTCCAGTAAAGAAGTCATCAAGGCTATGTCAAATTGGCAAATTTCATTATGTTTTTGAGCCAGGTCGTGGAATATACAGTTGTAGGCTTTAATGGTTGTTGGGTCGTTGCTGTCCAAATCAGTCTTGCTGCCAGTCTTAAAACCCAAATCGTCCATTATTTTTAATAATTCTTCTCGCCGCTCATCTGCCGGTTTGCCAGTAAACCGGTACTTATAGCTCTGTGACAAGTTATCACCCAGTTTAGACATATAACGCTGAAACGCTTCTGAACCGATTTCGTTTTTTAAATCCCCCAGCATAAGCATGGAAAACCAGGCGTATTGCTTTGGGAAGCTGTTGATTCCGGCTTCAGTCAACACATAGCGCCGTACTGGCCGCCCCGCTGTTTTATTAAGTTCCCCAGCCTGAAGATAGCCCTCCAATTCCAAGACAGAAATATGTTGCTGCACCGCGTTACGTGAAATAGTGAGTGCCTTGGCCATGTCATCAATGCACAGGCCTTCTTTGTTTTCAAGCAACAGTTCTAATAGTTGGCGCTGACGCGAACCAATATGATCAGCCATAAATTTTCCCAAGGATATTAATTTTTTTCAGCATAGCAGTTTAGTAAAGTACAGTCTGTGAAATATTACCAAAGTTATATAATATTTATATTGTATAAATTGTTTTAATTCGCTATTATTTTACCGCAGCCAATATTATTTGGTTACATTTTTATTTGTACTTGAAAAAACACTGATAAATACATTCAGCAATCAGGAGACACCCATGAGCGCAACACTTTACGAAAGAATTGGTGGCGAAGCCGCCGTTAATGCGGCTGTTGAAGTTTTTTACCGCAAAGTTTTGGAGGACTACCGCATCAACCGATTTTTTGACAACACCGATATGGACAAGCAAATCGCCAAGCAAAAAGCATTTTTTACGATGGCGTTCGGTGGCCCTAACAACTATACCGGCCAGGATATGCGTAATGCCCATTCCCGTTTGGTGAAATCAGGGCTTAATGAAGAGCATTTTAACGCCGTCATGGAGCATTTGGGGGCTACGTTAACGGAATTGAACGTACCGGCCAATCTCATCGCAGAAGCCGCCGCCATTGCTGAAAGTACCCGTAAGGATGTTTTAGGACAATAACGGTCAATATTTATGGCACAAGGACAACAGTGTCGTCCTTGTGCTTTGGCATTACAGGGGATACGCCATGTATACATTAACCATAGACGAAAGTAACTATACCTGCCAGCCTGGCGAGACCGTGCTTGATGCGTTGCTGCGGGAAAATATTAATATTTCTTACGCTTGTAAAAAAGGCACTTGCCACAGCTGCATGGTGCGTAGTACCGAAGTGCCACCTCAATCAGCGCAAGCAGGGCTTAAAAAGACATTGCAAACGCTGAATTATTTCTTGCCTTGCCAGTGTTACCCAGAACAGGATATGACGATCAAACTGCCCGACCAGTCGGATTTTTATCGGATGGGGACAGTCATCGACAATACACTGCTTAACCGGAATACCATTCTGTTGGTTATTGCTTTTGCAGATGCTTTCGAATTTAAGGCGGGGCAATTTGTTAATTTACAAAAAAGTGATGGCGTAACGCGCAGTTATTCCATCGCCAATATCCCGCAACAATCCAATACGTTGGAATTTCATATCCGCCGTTTGCCAGATGGCAAATTCAGTGCCTGGTTGCACGATGAAGTTAGCGTCGGCGATTCAATAGCCGTCTCAGAGCCTCGCGGTCATTGTTTTTATCTACCGGAGCGACGTGAACAGGGACTGCTGTTGGTAGGAACGGGCACGGGATTAGCGCCGCTGGCAGGTATTTTGACTGATGCACTGGCTCAGGGTCATACGGGGCCGATTCATCTTTTTCATGGCAGCCGTGACATTGAAGATTTGTACCGGATAGATGAAATGCGCCAGCTTGCCGCGCAGCACCCCAATTTTCATTATACCTCGTGCTTGTCGGGCAAAAACGTACCGGAAGGTTTTGCGGCGGGGCGTGTTAACGAAATTGCTTTATCCCTCCTTCCTGATTTAAAAAGCTGGCGGGTATTCTTATGCGGCCATCCTGATATGGTCAATCAAATGAAAAAACAGGTATTTCTCAAAGGTGTTGCCAGTGCTGATATTTATGCCGATGCATTTCTGATTACACCGCGCTGAACAAGCCGCCATTACGATGAACCTTATTCCAGCTGACCCAGTAAACTTGAGCCTCAAAGGCAAGTTTATTTCTGTTATCTCGTGTTTTACTGTCATACTTGTAATGGCATGGGTATCGCAACAATTTACCTTATCCACTGCGTATCCAATGCTTGTGGCTTCTATGGGCGCTTCAGCGGTTATTTTATTTATCATTCCCAGTAGTCCGTTGGCGCAACCTTGGCCACTGATCGGCGGACAGCTGGTATCGGCGGTTATCGGTGTCGCTTGTGCCCAACTTGTTTCCGATAAGGCTTTCGCATCGGCTTATGCCGTCGGCGGTAGCGTTTTAGCCATGTTATTGTTGCGTTGTCTTCATCCACCAGGTGCTGCATCAGCACTAACCCCCATCATGGCAAGCGATCCTCTGGCTGGGACGCTGGGCTATAGTTTTGTAGTCATGCCAGTCGGGTTAAATGTGGCGGTCATGCTGATAATGGCCATTGTTATTAACCGTTGGTTGTTAGGCTATAACTATCCATTGTTTTTACAACAATCGGGCACTAAAAACATGAGTCAAGAGACGGCAATCATTCCTTTTCAGAGGACAGATATTTCTTGTCATGATATGGAACAGGCATTAGACAATATGGATAGATTTATAGACGTTACGCCGGGTGATCTAAGTAAATTACTAACCGATGTGCAGACGCGCAGATTTAAACGCCACACAGGAAATATCACCTGTGGCGATATTATGATCAAAAATATATTGGCTGTTGAATACGGAACGGAAGTTGAGGAAGCATGGAAGATAATGCACCGTGAAAAACTTAAAGCCTTACCGGTTATCGATAAATCGAGGCGTATTATTGGTATTGTTACCTGGCATGATTTTTTTAAATTCATAACGGTGAATAGCAATGAAACGTTTCCGGAAAAATTTCGAGCTTTTATTCGGCGCACACCCAATATATCAACGGATAAACCCGAATCAGTCGGCCATATTATGGCAATGCCAGTTACAATGCTGTCAGAAAACAGCCATATCGCCGACCTGATTCCATTGTTGTCAGATAAAAGCTATCGGCAAATTCCCATAGTCAATAACCAAAATCGCTTGGTGGGTATGGTGTATCAGGCTAATTTGATTGCGGCACTTGCAAATAGCCAAGTGTTAAATAGGGGTCATGTGGAAGAACCCCCAAACTAACCTACCAACTACTATTGATGCCGTAACGGTGGCTACTTTATATCGTCGTCGGTGGACGCTGGAAACGGCCTTCCAAAAACGTGAGGCTCATCTTGAATCTGAAATTAATACGTCGGTGTATCCGAGAGCAGCTTTACTTGGCTTCTGTTTAGGAACGTGCATGAAATAACTTGAACAACTTAAACGCCACCACCGTTCGTGCTGAGCCTGTCGAAGCATGAACTTGCT
>NZ_FUKI01000180.1 GCF_900163755.1 Crenothrix polyspora
CCCCCCTACCCAGAATTTGCATATAATTTAACATACCGATTTCCAAGCAAGTTAATCAGTTGATGGTGATATTCATTGCA
This sequence comes from Crenothrix polyspora, assembly GCF_900163755.1. GTDB lineage: Bacteria > Pseudomonadota > Gammaproteobacteria > Methylococcales > Methylomonadaceae > Crenothrix > Crenothrix polyspora. The sequence goes on from NZ_FUKI01000180.1 coordinate 81, forward strand.
GTTCAGTATGACTTCCCGACAACTATCGACTAGCAGGACATGGATACCGGTAAAGAACTGGAACACCCAACGAGCGGTAGGCTTTGCGGTGGCCGCTCCAATTTGGCTTGGAAACGTTTGCTTGTTCTGCGCAAGTGTTTGACGGATACGGTACTCCAAAGCGCCGAAGACCAAGAGACAAAGGGTCATAATCGCCATCAAAGCCATAATACGTTTGGGTGATTTGAGAAACAAGGTATCTGCCATGAACCAAGGGTCTTTCAAAAAACGGAAACCATGTTCGACTTTTTGTTGGCCTGGTGTATAGAGCTCCAGCATTTTCTCATGGCTGAGCTGTGCTTCATCCAGTTGGTTGCTGGCGATAATAAAGCAGCTTTTAGCCTGTATCTTATGGCATCTTGTTTCAAGAACGGATGCCACACCCGCTTCAATGCGATAGCGGATGATATCGGGTAACTGACCTTTACGAGGCCGGCCCTTTTTACTGAAACTGGCCACCTCAATAATTTCCGGATCGTGCAAAGTGACAACTTTCAGGATTTTTTGTAATTTTGCCAAAGCAGCCTGCGCATCTGCGACACAGGCGAAGGTCTGATTGGCCAGGGCAGTGAACGCGTTGTATTCGGCCTGGCTTTGTTTCAAGTGTTGTTTGTTCACCGTTTGCCCGGCACGCACACGGGCCGCCTGGGTATAAACAATCAGCCAGCGCTGGTTAACTCCGCCATAGTTGGAGCCCAGTACAGTAAAAGCACGTTCTGGCTGGTCAAGCATCCATTCATCAGAGACGGCCAGGATTAATTCGCGGGTACCGCCAACCGTTGCAGGAACACGGGTGACCCAAGGGAAACTGCCCAAGTCTTGCAGGGTTTCTGCTGTATATAATGCGCTATCAGCAACAACCAACGAAAGCCCGACACCTGCGTGCAACTGCTCAATGTGATCATTCAGCGTCTGGCGAAAACTGGTCTTGTCGCTGCTATTACCGCTGAGTGGTTCCATCAACAA
>NZ_FUKI01000127.1 GCF_900163755.1 Crenothrix polyspora
ACAGTTCAATAGTTACAGCGTAACCGTTCGCACTGAGCTTGTCGAAGTGTGCCGTTCATGCTTTGACAAGCTCAGCACGAACGGTGGCTGTAACTGTCCTAAGTTGGAAACGCTGTATGGAACAAAATATGACTACTGATGTGGGTTGGAATGATATTAGAAACGCCAATACAGATGCACCACATTGTTGAGATTCGTTACCTCACCACAACCTACAAAACTTATCCTAGTACTTAGTCATTTTTACTTTGTCGAGTACTATAAAATACTCCGTTCGTCCTGAGCTTGTCGAAGGACTTGTGGTTCATGGTTCGACAAGCTCACCACGAACGGTTTTTTAAAATTCACACTCGCCAAAATAAAATTGACTGAGTACTAGCTTCAATGGCTGGCCAAACATTATCGAGCGCTGATTATAGCGCTATTAAAAGCTTACACACACAGAATAAACTGACTGTTTGTACGACACTTTTGCACAGCATAAATCACCAATAGCCTCAGTATTATAAAAAATAAATATTATTTTCCCTGTATTCTGTGTTTTTCGTGCTAAATTCAAAGACACTAAAAAACAACAATCTCAACAACCCAAGCAAAAGCATGACCCAGCTCACACTTCCACCCGCCATTTTTCTTATGGGACCTACTGCGTCCGGAAAAACAGCCCTTTCGATACAACTGGCCAAGCAACTGAACGGGGAAATCATCAGCGTAGATTCTGCCCTGGTATTTAAGGGCATGGACATAGGCACAGCCAAGCCCACGCTAGCCGAACGTGACGGTATCATCCATCACTTGATTGATATACTTGATCCCAGTGTCGCCTATTCCACTGGTCAATTTAAAAACCACGCGCTGACGTTAATCAATGACATTCACCTACGTGGCAAAACGCCTATCTTAGTCGGTGGCACGATGCTGTATTTCAACGCGCTGAATAACGGATTGGATATTTTGCCGGAAGCGAACCCTGCTATTCGTGCCAGATTAGATGACGAGCTGATACGCTTAGGAAAAAATGTACTGCATCAACGACTGGCAACTGTCGATCCTGAGTCTGCCGCCAGAATCCACCCCAACGACCCACAACGTGTCCAACGCGCCCTGGAAGTCTATGAAATCAGCGGTGAACCGTTAACGTCTTTTTTTAAAAACCACCAGGAAAACATCCCCTACCACATCATAAAACTGGTTATCGCCCCTAAAGACAGGACTGTCTTGCATGACATTATCGCCACACGTTTTAAAGCCATGTTGCAACACGGTTTGCTTGATGAAGTGAATGCCTTGCACCAGCGCGGCGATTTAAACGATAAAATGCCCGCAATCCGCGCGGTAGGTTACCGGCAGGTCTGGTCTTATCTGCACGGCGAGTGCGATTATGCGACAATGGTAGAAAAAGGCATTATTGCCACCCGGCAACTGGCCAAACGGCAGTTTACCTGGCTTAGAAAAGAAACCGACGCGCATCATTTTGAAACCGGGCAAGACGCTTTGGTCGAAAGAGTATTAACCCAGATCAATGATGCCATAATGAATCAATAAAAATTTGTCCACGAAAAACACCAAAAGCACGAAAAAAATCACTGATTATTTTTGTGTCGATAGCTCAAATATTTCTAAATTTTCTGATCAATATCAGCCTAGTCCAAAAATATCACCCTACTTTAAAATGCTTTTTTTCGTGCTTTTGGTGTTTTTCGTGGACAATTAAAAATTATATCAAGGCGACAAACTAATGAAACAAGAAAAATCCCTGACCATGACCGTGCTTATGACCCCCGACATGGCCAATTTTTCCGGGCACGTCCACGGTGGCTCGTTATTAAAACTGCTTGACCAAGTGGCCTACGCCTGTGCCGCCAAATATTGCAAAAATTACGTCGTCACGGCCTCGCTGGATCAGGTGTTTTTTCGCCAGCAAGTCAACGTCGGCGAACTGGTCACCTTCCATGCCAACGTCAATTACGTCGGACGCTCGTCAATGGAAATTGGTGTCAACGTGGTGGCAGAAAACTTACGTACCCACCAAAAACGCCCGACCACCTCGTGTTACTTTACCATGGTCGCGCTGGATGACAATGGTTGCAGCATAGAAGTGCCCCGACTAGAATTAACCACCGAGGCCGACAAAAGACAGTTTGCCGCCGCCGCACTGCGCAAACAACTGCGGCAGGAAAGTCTGGAAAAAGAACGTACCCTACACATTGATTTATCCGAAGAGGAGTTTTAAGTGGGTTTGCAGGAAAATTACGAACAACAACCGTTAAAAGATTTCGCCGAAAAAGCCTATCTGAATTACTCCATGTATGTCATTTTGGACCGGGCGCTGCCACATATTGCCGATGGCCTAAAACCCGTACAACGGCGCATTGTCTATGCCATGTCTGAGCTGGGTTTAAGCTCACTGGCCAAATTCAAAAAATCCGCACGTACCGTCGGTGACGTACTGGGGAAATACCATCCGCACGGCGACTCCGCCTGTTACGAAGCGATGGTATTGATGGCGCAAAGCTTCTCTTACCGTTACCCGCTAATTGATGGTCAGGGTAACTGGGGCTCACCGGATGACCCAAAATCATTCGCTGCCATGCGTTACACTGAATCACGGCTGACCGGCTATGCCAACACTTTACTAAGCGAATTGGCACAAGGCACAGTCAACTGGGAAGACAACTTTGATGGTTCGCTGAAAGAACCAGAGTTGTTGCCCGCCCGCTTGCCCAACATCTTGCTCAACGGCACGATGGGTATCGCCGTCGGCATGGCCACCGACATACCGCCACATAACTTGCGTGAAATTGCCACCGCCTGTTTGCAATTATTGGACGATTCTACCACCACGGACGACGTATTATTTGGCCTAGTCAAAGGCCCAGATTACCCCACCAAAGCCGAAATCATTACCGCTAGCGATGACATCCAGAAAATATATTTGAGCGGCGGTGGCTCGATAAAAATGCGGGCGCTGTATGAACAGGAAGACGGGGTAATCGTCATCACTGCCCTGCCCCACCAGGTGTCCGGCGCGAAACTGATGGAACAGATCGCCGCACAAATGTTAGCCAAAAAACTGCCGATGATTGAAGATTTGCGTGACGAATCTGATCACGAAAATCCGACCCGCTTGCTGATCATCCCCAAATCCAAACGCATTGATGTCGAGGCGGTGATGTCGCATTTGTTCGCCACCACTGACCTTGAAAAAAGCTACCGCGTCAACATGAACATGATCGGCCTGGATGGTCGCCCCAAGGTAAAAAACCTGCGCGACATTCTGGTCGAGTGGCTGAGTTTCCGTACCGAAACCGTGCGTAAACGCTTGCAATATCGCCTAGATAAAGTCATTGCCAGACTGCATATTTTGGACGGTTTACTGATTGCCTATCTTAATATCGATGAAGTCATCGCCATTATCCGCAGCGAAGACAAGCCTAAACCGGTATTGATGGCACGCTTTGGCCTGACCGATAGCCAGGCCGAATCGGTGCTGGACTTAAAGCTGCGACATCTGGCCAAACTGGAGGAACTACAAATACGCGGCGAGCAAAACGAACTGAACAAAGAACGTGCCGCCCTGGAAAAAATCTTGGCTACACCACGATTATTAAGCCAACTTATCCGTAAAGAACTGAAGCAAGATGCCGACAAATACGGCGATGATCGCCAATCACCGATAGTAGCCCGTGAAGCGTCGCAACCACTGGAAACCGTGGCCTTAATAGCCAATGAACCGCTCACCGTGGTGTTATCGCAAAAAGGCTGGATACGCGCTGCCAAAGGTCATGATTTTGATGTTGAAAGCCTAGGCTACCGTTCTGGTGACAGTCTTTTAGATATCGTAAAATGCCGCTCTACGCAACCGGTATATATCCTGGATTCTACCGGACGTGCCTACAGTACACCGGCGCATAACCTACCCTCGGCACGCACCCAGGGCGAACCGTTAACCGGACGACTCAATCCACCCGACGGCGCGGTATTTACCCATTTACTGTCGGGCAATCCCGACGATTGGTATATTTTGGCCAGCACATTTGGCTATGGTTTTAAAGTACAGCTAAAAGAGTTATTAAGCAAAAACAAGGCCGGTAAATTAATGATTACCCTGCCCGATGCAGCCAGTGTTATCAAACCCGTGCCCTTACAAAATGACAGTGATATGTTGGCCGTGGTTACCTTGCAAGGTCGATTGCTCATTTTCCCCAGTACAGAATTACCAGCGCTGGCAAAAGGCAAAGGCAATAAACTCATTCAGATTGCACCCGCAGACCTTGATAACAAAACCGATTACGTGATGGCTGCCGTCACTTTGCCGGAAAAGGGTGTGTTAAAGGTATTGTCTGGTAAGCGCCATCTCACCCTACGCTGTCTGGATATTGCACATTACACCAGTAACCGTGCTAAACGAGGCACACCGTTACCGCGTGGTTTTCAGCGAGTAGATAGCTTGGAAACGGAATAAAAACACGGGCATGGTAGGATGGGCAAAACAGAGTGTGCCCATCCTAAACCTGATTCTTTGCTTTCTCGTTAAATCCACCAAAATATCAACCTGAAATGCAGACACTCAATGTAAGTAGTTAGGGCAACAAAATAACTAGACTACTGATATTTAAATGGTTTTATTATTATTGTTTTTTTATTAAATGAATCTTTATTGCCTGCATGATCACTTTCTTTCAGTAACTCATTAATAATTTGTTTGTGGCCATTTTTAGCCGAAGCCATCAGTGCTGTCTGGCCTTGACGATTTTTGATGTTATACGGAATACCGCCAGAAAGTAGCAATTTTGCCACCCGAAGATTACCTTTCTCAGCAGCATCAACTAAAGAATCCGAATTAAACTTAACCCCCAAACGATCTAAATGTAAACGACTGGCCGCTCTGTCTCGCGCCGCTCTTTCTTGTGCATCAAGCACAGCATGAGCCGCCTGTAATTTTTTTAAGGTATTAATCTGGCTAGATTTAAAATTACTCGCCTGAAAATTGTTCGGCTTAGATAGAACAAATTGTTTTGGGGCATGTTCTACAGGGCGTTGATCTGTTTTAGCCCTAACCACAGTCATCTTTTGTTGCACAGCGTTGGCAGATTGAGTTTTGTGTTTAACCTGCGCTTGAGCGACTGAGTATTCTTTGCTGTACATGGCAATGACAGGTAATGGCTTAATCATTTTCTGATTTTCTGGATGCCTTATTACATTTTTTTCAATAACACTAACACGCGGCAAAACCTGCCTCTGTTTTGCAGTAATTACAGGGGATAGTTTACGAGCCACATGATGAGAAGCAGCCCGCAAGATATTGGGCTTTTCAATAACATTTTCTGCTGTTGGTGCTAAAACGCTTGTTACTTGCCTGAGTATCTCGGTTTTATCGCCCGACAAAGTTATCTTAGCTGCTGGTGCGATTGGTATGGTATCAGCTTGGCCAGCAATACTGGCCGGCATATAAGCCACTGTTTTCATGTTATCTTGGCCATTGTCTAATGTTACTAATGGATCTTGAAAATACTGAAAACCTGCTACAGCCACAAAACACAGCCCAATTGCTAAGCGGGTAACAAACCATTTGTGTGTTTTTACTTGCGCAGAGTACTCTTGGCGTTTATTTAACTGCTGAGACGATTGCACACCCTTAAGAGGCGCTTTATTAATCTGAATACGAACCGTCATTTTCTTGTTCGATTCGGTATGCTCACCCACTACACCCATTTCACTTTGGCTAACGAGGCTTGCGCTAGCCTCATCTGGCGGCATTAAATGCAGTTTAAAAGCTTCTTGAATATGGCGTTCAGAAATTTTATCTCCACCATCAAGACTTGCCAAGCCCAGTGCATAACCACAAATCGAATTAATTGTTTTGGGAATACCGTGCGATAGCGTAAAAATCATTTTTATGGCATCGGGTGAAAAAAGCTCACCGCTGTCAGCGCTAAAATACCCCACGCGCTGCAAACGAAAATGAATATACTGCTTAATTTGCAGCACATTCAAACTATCGAAACGGTAATGAAATACATAATCAGTGTATTTTTTAGCATCAATACACCTTAGTTTTTCATCCAAGCCTTCTACGCCACACCATAGCATTTGAAAAGCACGCGTTTTTTCTGCATGATGCTTTGTTAATAACAGCAATAACTTTAATTCTGCATCTGGAATGTCATGAGCATTGTCGATAATCAGTAATAATTTACTATTGACCTGACCATCAATCTCTGCCAATTTGTCTATCCGTGTCAATACACTGGCCGCATAATTTAACTCACTTTTAAAATGAGTAATTAGCTGAATATTAGCAGGTAGCTGCGTGACAAAATGCTGCAACAGCGCGGATTTTTCTGCACCCACCGCCCCTGTAAGTAAAATCGGACTAACACCATTTTGCACATCACGCAGCATTTGCTCGCTTATATTTACTTTATCAAGATCCGCGTAAAAAAAACAAGATGCGTCTGCCACGCTAAACGGGTTTTGCTTAAATCCAAAATATTCAATAAACATGGCAGCTAAATCTCGTAAAAATAATATTGCTTCAAAAAATGAATGATTAACATATTAACCATTGACAAACGGTAACTAATTTGTTATTTATGGATTGTTAACCACGATTTCAACGCGACGATTTTTAGCTTGCCCCTCTGGATTTGGACTGCCATCGGACTTAGTGTTATCTGCAATAGGGTATTTTTCACCAAAGCCGCGTACGCTCATGCGTTTGGCATTAACCTTGCTAACAATCAAACTTTGATAAACCGAAGTGGCACGGCGATGAGAAAGATCCCTATTATCTTCATCTGAACCAGTCGAATCGGTATGCCCTTCCAACAATAATACGCGCTCAGTTACACGCGGATCATTAACCACGCTGGCAATTTCACCCAATTTAAATTGTGCGAGTTGGGTTAAATCTGCTTTACCCACGTCAAAAAATACACCTGGCAGAAAAACCACAATGCTGTTGTCTCGCGCTAAGGTATCTAAGCCTTTTGCGTTAAAAATATCCAACAACTCTTTATTGGTATACGGTGTTGTACACCCTGAGAGCATAAAAAATGCTACCAGACCAGTAGTGACGATAATTTTTTTAGCTAGGCGCATTGTGTTTTCCATTAAGTGATTATCTTTATTTGATGGCTTACATAACAGGTGTTCATTATTATTTTGAACCGTACACTAAAACCATTTCAGCGTAATTAGCCACCCTGTTTTTTGACTACCTTCCTTAAAATTTATTAATAGCAAAAATCATGCCATTATTACAGACTACTGAATAACAATACCTTTATAATCTACTATACCGCCTGGTGTAATCATTACTGACATCCAAGAAAACTGTTAAAATAAACCAATATTTTGCAAGTCATATCCGCTGTACTACAGCGTTTTTATTCTCAATTGATAACAGCTACAGCGTTTTCACAGTTCAATAGTTACAGCGTAACCGTTCGCACTGAGCTTGTCGAAGTGTGCCGTTCATGCTTCGACAAGCTCAGCACGAACGGTGGCTGTAACTGTCCTAAGTTGAAAACGCTGTAACTCAACCTACATCGCTGCATTACAACTCACCCCGACTAAAAATACTGTCTAATAAAAATTACTCAGTAAGACTCGGCTTCAAGTCATTGACTGTTTCTGATATTACCGATACCGTATTCACTTTAGTTTTTTATTAGGTGTGTTTTTTATGCCGCACTCAACTATGCCCGCAACAGAAACTATTTTTCAGCACTTCATGTCACAGTCATTGGATGTGCTATTGACAGAAAGTCTAAACACCGACACTAGCGCCAAAGTTTTAGCTTTATTTAAGCGCTGTGCAAACCAAGTACCTGCGTATCATCAGTTTCTGTACGCACGAAGTGTAAATCCTGCTGACATCCAAACATTGCACGCATTTAGTCAATTACCGCTAACCGATAAAACTAATTACATGCAGGTATTTTCATTGCCTGAGCGTTGCTCAGGGGGGACGCTTAATGGTGCGGATCGTGTTGCGGTATCGTCTGGCTCTACCGGCAAACCGACTTTCTGGCCTCGCTCTGTTGCAGATGAACTGGCAGTAGCGGTACGATTTGAACAAGTATTTCATGACAGTTTCCGTGCGCATGAACGCAATACACTGGCCATCGTGTGCTTTGCCTTAGGCAATTGGGTCGGGGGCTTATATAGCACCAGCTGCTGCTGGCATTTGGCAAGCAAAGGTTACCCTTTATTGGTCGCCACGCCTGGCAATAATACCGCCGAAATTCTGCGCGTCGTACGCGAACTGGCACCCCATTTTGAACAAACTGTGTTACTGGGCTATCCACCTTTTATTAAAGATGTCATTGATGCGGGCAATACCGAAGGCATTAATTGGCCACGCTATAAGCCAAAATTAGTGTTTGCCGGTGAAGTGTTTAGCGAAGAATGGCGCAGTACGTTGGCACAGCGCACTGGCTCAACAGCCCCCTGTTACGATTCTGCTTCTTTGTATGGCACAGCGGATGGCGGCGTACTGGGCAATGAAACACCGTTCAGTATTGCTATACGCCGCTGGCTAAGTAATCACCCCACAGCTGCCCGCGAACTGTTCGGCGAGTCGCGCTTACCAACGCTCGTGCAATACGATCCAGCCAGTCGTTTTTTTGAAGTCTACGAAAATACATTGGTTGTGTCTGCCGACAACAGCGTGCCTTTGCTGCGTTATCACATTGCCGATAAAGGCGGTTTAATCAACTTTGCAAAAATGTGGCAATTTTTAAAAACTCAGGGCATCACTACGCTGGCTCAATTAGGTTTGAATGACGCATTTTGTCCGCGTGAACTACCGTTTGTGTACGTATTTGGCCGGGCAGATTTTACCGTATCGTATTACGGCGCTAATATTTACCCAGAAAATATCACTGTCGGATTAGAACAACCAGCTATTATGGCGAAAATTACCGGAAAATTTGTACTGGAAACACAATTAATTGATAACAATAGCCGTCTGCACATTATTGTAGAACTGCTACCGGATAGCACAGCAACACAAGCACTCTGCGCCCTGATAGCAGACGCTGTTAAAACGCAGTTATTACGCTTAAACAGTGAATTTGCCAATTACACGCCAACAGAACGGCAATTGCCACATATTAGTCTGCACGCCTTTGCCGATGCGGAGTATTTTCCTGTGGGTGTAAAACACCGCTATACCCGAAAAAAATCGTAACACACGCATGTACTCAGAAAAAATAACCGCGTTAATAGCCTTAGATAGCGCCACTGGCTTTGACCCGTGTTTAATCCCAATTAATTTAAATGGCTGCAACGGTAACAATCGCAGCACGGAACAGTGCCGTATTGATGCCAATGACGATTTAGCAGCCATTACCAGCTGGTTACGGGTTAAAGGTGACAACCCCAAAACCTATCAAGCCTACCAAAAAGAGCTGGAACGCTTATTACTGTGGGCGGTTATCGAACGTAGCAAGGCATTTTCATCATTAAATACCGATGACTGTCGCGCTTATATTGATTTCATTAAACAATTGCAACCAGATAACAGCCGCTGGGTATCATGCGTTCCTACCAACAAAACACACGGCCACTGGAAACCATTTCAATATCGCGTTGCTAAAAAAACCACCGATACACCAAGAGTATTATCTATTTGCTCTATTAATTACGCCAATACCGTTATTTCCAGCTGTATGGATTGGCTGGTCAAACAAAACTATCTTAAATACAACAGTTTTTCTGATATTACCCCAATAAAAGCTGGCACACTGACAACACAGATTAATCAACGTTTATTTACCCGCCACCACATTCAATTAATGTTAGATTATGCACAATCACTGTGTGATCATACGCAACCTAATTATTACGCACAGTTGCGGGTGGTGTTTATCTTAAAATTTGCGTTTAATACCGGTCTGCGCCTGCACGAATTAGTCGCGGCCAATTACGGTGCTATTGAAGCCTTGGAGGATGCCGAAGGTGAGCAGTACTTCTTGCGTGTCATTGGTAAAAACACCAAATTACGTAAAACGTCATTGCCCACTGCTTTTATAGAAGATATTCGTAACTATCGGTTGGCATTGGGATTGTCACCAAACCTTAGCCAAGTGCCAGATACTACGCCGCTGATTAACAGTTTACGTAAAAAAACCGAGCAGCACCTAAGCCCTGCGGCGCTGCATAAAATACTGGCAGATTTTTTTAAACGCTGGCACACACATTTAATAGCGACCGATCAGCCCGACAATCGCCTCATTAACAAAGTACAGCACGCCTCAACCCATTGGTTGCGACACAGTTACGGCAGTTTTTTAGCCAATGATTGTCAAATTCCTTTAGCCTATATTCGTGATGAATTAGGCCATGCCAGCATAGCCACCACATCTATCTATTTGAATACTGATGATAAAAAACGTCAGCAAGCGGTAAGTGCAGCATTTATGGTCGGTGCGAAAACTAAAAAATAGCGGGCTTAGCAATTAATTATTGCCAAAAAAGACTGCACTTCCGGCTCAATAGTGTTTATATTACAAGAAAAGCCTAAAAAAAATTTAACAAAATACTTGTGTTTTAGGTATAAATACGATAAAAACGTCGCAAAAACAATAACAAGAGCACATTGGGCGAGGAGAAGTTTAACTCTGTTTAGGGAATTGTAAGAGACATTTTAGAATAACGGACTACACAACAACTGCTTTTGGAATAGTGAGACAATTCATGTTAGATATTAGCCATAAAAAATTTTATGCCTATTTACCTTTATTACGTTTTTACGCGAAATACACCCTGCCCTGTTGTGGTTTTTTTTTGCTACTGGCGTTATTAGGGCAAATGGGCTCAGGTCGTTTTCCTGCTTACGGTGATTTGGCGTTTGCTTCCGGTATACCTATCGTGGCGTTTGCTGTTATTACTGTACTCATTCTTGCAGATGATTACTACTGCCCACTTTGTATTAGTAAAACAGGCTTAAAAGGTTGTAACTGTTTTGGTTACTACAGCTCAATTAACTGGGATCGCATTGTGTCGGTAACAGAAGTAAAAAAGTTTGGTTCTACCTGTTTATATATAGAAAACAATACGTTTAAAGCCTCTTTTATCGTACCACTGTGGCTAGATGACTTAGACGATTTTTGCATTACTGTTGAGCGCTATGCAGGTAAAAACAACCCTTTGGCTATTGCGCTAATGAATGCCACTCATTATAAAAGCTAGGAAGCGTTCAGCAGATGACACGCCACCTCATTTCGCCTCATGAGCAATCCCCTTTTGCATATACAGCGTTTTCACAGTTCAATAATTGCAGCGTAACCGTTCGCACTGAGCTTGTCGAAGTGTGCCGTTCATGCTTCGACAAGCTCAGCACGAACGGTGGCTGTAACTGTACTAAGTTGAAAACGCTGTAACAATAAGATAATTTACTCTGCACTTATAGCGCTTAGGAACGTGCATGAAATAACTTGAACAACTTAAACGCCACCACCGTTCGTGCTGAGCCTGTCGAAGCATGAACTTGCTCAAGTTATTTCGTGCGCGTTACTAAATTACAGGCTTTAAACAATGAATGTCGTATGATGGCATATTGATTAACTGCACCGTAAGCACTATGTTTATCCTACACCGCTCCTCCAAAACTGAAAACCTGCTAGCCGCTCTCATTACAATTATTGAAGAAACACCGTTATCATCAGCATTTAAAAAAGAAAGCTTTCTTGTTCAGCATCCTGGCATGGAACGTTGGTTGTCGCAACAACTGGCCAGGCAATTTAAGGTGTGGGGTAATTACCAGTTTTTGACACCTAACCGATTTTTTAATACTATCGCCCAAAAAATCAACAACCCATTAACCGACACCCACGTTAATCAGGATGCAATGGTTTGGCAACTGGAAAATCTGTTACGTGACACGCTTGATAACGAACATTTAACGCCAGTAAAACACTATTTAACCGGTGACAATAGTCCTTTAAAACGTTATCAATTAGCCCACAAACTGGCACAATTATTTGATCGTTATCAACTGCTGCGCCCCGACATGTTAACAGCATGGCAACACAACCAACTGCTTTACCATACTCAAACCGAGCGTTGGCAAAAAATACTCTGGCAGCAAATAAACACTACACCAACGCAAACCAACAAAGCCGCCCTGTGGCTAGAGGTTATCGTCACACTTAATAGCACAGATGAAGGCGATTTAGCACGTCACTTGCCAGAACGGCTGTGCATTTTTGGTGTCAATCAGCTATCGCCGCTGATGCTGGATTTTTTGCACGGCTTGGCGCGGCATTGCCAAGTGCATTTTTTTTGGCTTAGCCCATTAACTAACCAAATCACGCAAAATCCGTCTGTACCGAACACCCAGCATCCATTACTTGCCAGCTTAGCGCAGCAAGCGTATGAACTTCAGAACATGTTAACGGCGCGTGGCTTATTTAAAAACAGCATTGAACATCCAGCTGATTCAGAAAAACCGGCGACGGTCCTGCAACAATTACACGCTGATATTTTACACCCCCCGCAACAACCAAAAACCCTGATTAAAGATGCCTCCATCAGTATTCATGCCTGCCATTCACGATTGCGAGAAGTCGAGGTGTTACGCAATCAACTATTGCTGGCACTGGAGCGTGATACCAATCTGGAACTGCGCGATATTATTGTCATGTCGCCGGACAGTCAGCACTACGCGCCATTTATTTCTGCGGTTTTTAGCGATATTCAACACACTATTGCCGATCGCCCCGCATTACTGAGCCATCACGTCATTAATGCGTTTATTGATTTTTTACAACTCAGCCAAAGTCGCTTCGGTTGGCAAAGCGTACTGGATTTACTGGAACGTCCGTTCATTTTTGCAAGCTTTGATTTAACCGACGACGCGGTGGATTTAATTAAGCATTGGCTGCAAGCTACCCGTGTTCGCTGGGGAAAATCCGCCGCACACAAGCAAGAACTGGATTTATTTGCTTGCGAGGAAAACACCTGGCAAGCGTTGCTCAACCGTTTATTAATGGGCTATGCGATCGGCGATGACAGTGAATTTGTCGATGCTATCTTGCCGTATAAAGACATTGAAGGTTCATCAGCGCAGGCATTGGGTGGCTTACACGATTTTTTACAGCTGTTATTTAATGCCAGCACCCAGTTTAAAGCCCCGATGTCGCTAACTGATTGGGGCACGGCGTTGTATTCTTACGCCGAAACATTATTGATCGCCGCCGATCCTATCGAACGCGAGCAACTTAACAGTCTACTGCTGGCGTTATCTAGTCCACTTAACAACCCGCATAACCAGACCGTCGAGCTAGCAGTAATAATTGCTTGGCTACAAGATCAGGCAAACGAGCCGTTGCAACACGATGCCGGTGGCGGTTTTTTACGCGGCCAACTGACATTTTGCGCATTACAACCTATGCGATCAATTCCCTTTAAAATCATTGCTTTATTAGGCATGAACGAGAGCGATTTCCCCCGATTAGATCAGCGACCAACATTCGATTTAACCACACAAGAAACCCGTAAAGGCGATAGTTCCAAACGCAATGATGACCGTTATCAATTTCTTGAAATTTTGTTATCAGTACGCCAGCAGTTGATTATTAGCTATATGGGGCAATCCATTAAGCACAATAATCGCATTGCACCGTCTATTGTGGTCAGTGAGTTACTGGATGTTCTGCACGATAGCTATCAACTGACTGATCTCATTACTTATCATCCTTTACATGCGTTTTCCGCACAGTATTTTAAAGGCAATAGCGATTTATTGAGCTTTTCACAAGCGGATTGCGATACCGCACGCGCTTTAGCGCAACCTAAAATTGAGCCTAGCGTCTGGTGGCAAGGCGTGTTATCCGAACCTGAAGAGACAATTATTGAAGTCTTTGATGTATTAAGATTTTTTCAGCACCCGCAGCGCTATTTTATGCAACGGCAATTATTGGTGCGGTTGTTTGGCCTTAGCGCAGATGCACAAGAACGCGAAGCCTTTAACCTTGATAAACTAGAAACCTACGCCACGTTAAATCAGGGTATAGAAGATAGCTTAAAAGGTGTGCCGATGTCGGTTAAAAAACTGCAAGCACAAGGACGTTGGTTATCAGGTGTCATGGGCGATTTGGCGGCAGAAAGTCAGGCAACTGTCATTAGTGATTTTGTATTACGCATTAATACATTAAACCTAGATGAAAAAATACACGATGTGCCGTTGGATATTACTGTGGGAAGATATCGCTTGGTGGGTACGCTTGGGCATTGTTATAAAAATGGCAGCTTGTTTTACCGCTATGCCGCGCTAAAAGGCAAAGACTTTATTTGTGCGGTGTTACATCATTTAATGATTAACCAGCAACAGCCACACACCACGTATTTACTCAGTTCCGATGAACATATCGTGCTATTACCAGAGCATTGCCAAGACGACTACTTGTTGACACTGCTAGACAGCTATCAGCAAGGTCAGCAACGTCCCGATGCGTTTTTTAGCGAAGCTGCCTTAGCCTATATTCAACAGGCCAGCAAATCGGGTGCAGCCGCTGACGGCGTAGCATTTAATAAAGCAAGCGCACAACTGGCTAGAGCGATTAACCAGCCTTATGAGTTAGAGCTTAAGCGTTTATTCGGCGCAGCAACAGTGTTGGAATCTATTTTAGGAGAAGATTTTGAGTGGCTATGTCAATCGACTTTATTACCTTTATGGCAGGCGACACACAATGCTGATTGATGTCCTCTTATTGCACTCCTTACAGAATGTTATTCTCAATTGATAACAACTGAAGTGAAGGTGAGCCGGTTAAGCGCTCATGGTTTGACAAGCTCACCACGAACGGCTTAACCTAAAACTGGGTCTAATGCGGAACAAAGAATAATAACATTCAAGTAGGTTGGGCTGCCTGCCGTTTGGCAACCCAACATTTACAATATCTTGGAAATGTTGGGTTGAGAAAAGCACTCAACCCAACCTACATTTTGTCCCGTATTAAGCGGGTAGCTAAAACGGGCTCACTTAAAGTGGGCAGCTTAAATTCCCAACCAATTTTGGGGCTTTAAATAGGTATCGTATAAATCGGCTTCTGGCGTTCCAACTTCAGGATGCCAGTTATAACGCCAAACAGCAGCCGGTGGCATCGACATTAATATCGACTCGGTTCTACCGCCCGATTGCAATCCAAATAACGTGCCCCGATCAAACACCAGATTAAATTCCACATACCGACCACGTCGATACAACTGAAAATCACGCTCATGATGGCCATAAACCATATCTTTACGTTTTTGCACTATCGGCAAATAGCCACCGAGAAAATGATCACCAACACTTTGCATAAAGGCAAAGCTCTGTTCAAAGCCCCATTCATTCAAGTCATCAAAAAATAAACCACCGACACCACGCGTTTCATCACGGTGTTTTAAATAAAAATACTCATCACACCATGTTTTATAGCGCGGATAAACTTCATCACCAAACGGTTGGCAAGCACTGCGGGCATTTTGATGCCACTGAATCACATCGTCTTTAAACGGATAATACGGCGTTAAATCAAAGCCGCCTCCAAACCACCAGATGGTCGGCTCTCCGTGTTTTTTGGCAATAAATAATCGAACATTCGCGTGTACCGTGGGTACATAAGGATTGTTAGGGTGCATCACTAATGACACTCCCATTGCTTCAAATTCTCTATTAGCTAATTCGGGACGTTTAGCACTTGCTGTCGGTGGCAGTTGAAAACCTGACACATGTGAAAAATTAACGCCGCCACGTTCAAAAACCTGCCCATTACTTAAGACACGCGTTCTGCCACCGCCACCTTCAGGGCGTAACCACAAGTCTTCAATAAAGCGTGCATCAGGTTCTTCACTTTCTAAGCCATTACAAATAGTCTCTTGTAAATCAAGTAAATAGTTTTTTACTCGGTCAATATTATTATCCATAAGATAGTGATTCATTATCGCGTTTAAATTAAAAGAATACGCCAATAATATCATTTCTTGCATTATTGGGCTCAGGTACAAGATAGCCCTGAAAAATTACGACACCTTGATTTATATCAATTGGTGGTAATTCTGCTAGATGACTAACGCTTGGTTGTATAATCGTCTATTTTTCAGCCAATATCCGTAAACACCATGTCCACAGTTAATTCCGATAAACTCTCCAGTGCGCGTTTTGCACAGGCCACCGATGCTTTTGTTGAAGTCTTTACCGCTTCGGTGGATTTTGACAAACGCATGGCTGAACAAGATATACAAGGTTCAATCGCTCATGCCACCATGTTGCACGCGGTGGGCATTTTAACGGAACAAGAACGTGATGCGATTATTAATGGCTTGAATCACATTCAACAAGACATCAACAACGGGCAATTCGTCTGGTCAATCAAGCAAGAAGATGTCCATATGAACATTGAAGCCCGTTTGACCGATTTAATCGGCAATGCCGGTAAAAAACTGCACACCGGGCGTTCACGTAACGATCAGGTTGCCACCGATATTCGCTTATACCTACGCAGCGAAATTGGCCACATTAGCACTCAACTGATCCGCCTGCAAAGCGCTATTTTAAACTTAGCCGAGCAAAACGCCGACACCATTATGCCCGGCTTTACTCATTTGCAAGTGGCGCAGCCCATTACTTTCGGTCATCATTTAATGGCCTGGTTTGAAATGCTCAGCCGCGATTATGAACGCCTGCAAGATTGTTGCAAACGCATTAATATTATGCCTTTGGGATCGGCGGCTCTGGCCGGAACTACCTACCCAATTGACCGTTTTATGACCGCAAAATTGCTAGGCTTTAGCCGCCCATCCGCCAATTCTCTGGATTCGGTCAGTGACCGTGATTTTGCTATCGAATTTACCGCCGCTGCCAGTTTAATCATGATGCACTTGTCGCGCTTCTCGGAAGAGTTGATCTTATGGTCCAGTGCGCAATTTGATTTTATTGATATCCCTGATGCATTTTGTACCGGCTCATCCATCATGCCGCAAAAGAAAAATCCTGATGTACCGGAATTAGTGCGTGGAAAATCCGGTCGGGTCACCGGACATTTAATGTCATTACTGATGCTGATGAAAAGCCAGCCACTGGCCTATAACAAAGATAACCAGGAAGATAAAGAGCCATTATTTGATACGGTCGATACGGTTATCAACTGCTTACGCGCTTATGCCGATATGATGACCTACATTACACCTAAAAAGGCTAATATGTATGCTTCTGCTAAACGTGGCTTTGCGACAGCAACAGATTTGGCGGATTATTTGGTGCGAAAAGGTTTGGCATTCCGTGATGCCCATGAAGCCGTCGGCTTAGCCGTGCGTTTGGGCGTGGACACAAACCGTGATTTGTCAGAAATTACCCTGAGTGAATTGCAACAGTTTTCTGATTTGATTAGCGCAGATGTCTTCGATTATTTAACGCTGGAAGGTTCTGTGGCAGCACGTAAACATATTGGCGGTACAGCACCTGATACTGTTAAAGCCGCTATTGCGCTGGCTCGAAAACATTTAATCCCCCCTTGCTGAAACAAAAAATCGTAACAAGCGCTTAATTAAACGCGCATAAAAAAAGCGAGATTAAGTCTCGCTTTTTTATTTTCAACTCGTTATGGCTATCTTTACTATCAGTGAAATAGCATAACGAAATCAGCACATATTATTCAGAACCGAATTTGTAACTTGTTTGTTCAGAACCGCCACCGAAGTTTGGTTTTGGCTTTTCTTTTTTCATTTCAGCAATAGCTTCATTCATTACTGTAGTGGCTTTTGCAAAGTCACCTTTTTTACCAGCTTTTTTAGCCGCTTTCATTCTTTCTGCAACTCTTTGCAAGCCAGGAGATTGGCCTTTCATGCCTTGGTCTTTAGCAACTAATACACCTTGTTCAGCTAATGAACTAACAGTTGTGCCATCGCCAGCTTTAGCCGCTTCAAGAACTTTATCAGAAATGCTAAGAAGCTCTGTAAAATCTTCGTTCATAGGGCTACCAGCTGCAAAAGCAGTCAACGCGAATGAAGACATAGCTAATGCGATCAATAATTTTTTCATTAATATACCTTGTGGACTCATAACAATAAAAAGAAAAACACACTAGAGTGATAATTTCTAGCCTGTAGTCGAGCATAAGCAGAATACTACTTTTTCGAGTTTACGTCTATCAACAAACACAACTTGTTTTATTGGTGTTTGATTCTTAAACTGAGTTAAGTCTGTTCCAGACAGCCATCACTAAGCTTTTCATTTTCCGCGATTTAACAAACCCCTGTTCTAGCTAGCTTTCGCTACGCTTATACAAGTTGATATGACTCTCCATGCACGACATCACCCAGCCGTTTTTAGATGTGCCCACTAACTGCTAAGCAGGGTTCGCGCACACGAGTATTATAACATAAGGATACTTAATAAGTATCAGCGAGTACATCAAAAACACACTAAGGAACGTGCATGAAATAACTTGAACAACTTAAACGCCACCACCGTTCGTGCTGAGCCTGTCGAAGCATGAACTTGCTCAAGTTATTTCGTGCGCGTTCCTAAAGAGTTCGTCACTATCCGGTACGCTCAAAAAACTTATTGCGAGAAATGAACCAAAATCAAAAAATATTTAAAATGCCCTGACGAGTCAGAGGAGATTACAACCTCCTTTAATGTTAAATTCGTCGAAAGCTTTAGCAAAAACAAGTCACCTTTAATATAAAAACACAATATATATGCACACAAACACAATATTGCTATGGAATTTTATTTCTGAACACATTTCAATAGCGACCAACACTGCCTTCAAGGCAATCTCAGTGCTGCCGGTTGTCGGCGGTGATATTAACGCAGCGTTTCATTTACACGCTAGGAGTATGTCGGTCTTACAGTTATCCAGTAGTATTGAGTTAAAATAGTCGACCACCCCAACAAACAGGCAGAACACCATCAGCAAGCAATTTATCGACATTGACCGAAGCGAACCTATCATCCTTCCCCCGAATTGTGAGGGATGGCTAGACGAAAACAGCTTGGCCACTTTTATAGTGGAGGTCATGGAGCAACTGGACACCAGCCAGATAGAGCAGGCGTATAGCGGT